>CAYMXK010000057.1:0-16615 GCA_964393915.1 uncultured Prolixibacteraceae bacterium | reverse complement strand
GTGCCGATAATCCCAATACGGATACTAAAACTAATGTCCAGATAAATAGTATTTTATTCATATTATTTTGATTGAAAAACGGCGAAATTAGAAAAAAACCCTTCCTCCAATCCCGTAGATCTTTTTTTTAATTAAAATTTAATAACCTGATGGAGCCCGGTTGTGTATTCTCCCCCCTGAAACCCGCTGTGTTCAATGCTTTGCAGCGGATACGCCAATTTGACGTTTTATTATACGTATCCTGAGGTGTTTTGTGATACAAATGGCAAAGTAATTTAATCTTAATTACACTGTAACAGAATTGTAATATCCGTACTTTACTTTTGCCGCCAACTAAAAACAAAAAAGTTATTATCATGAAAAAAATGAAAATTCTGTTCAGTTTGAGCATTCTTTTATCTCTCCTTTTTACAGCATGTAACGATGAAGACCCGGATCCTGTTGTTGATGAGGTGAAATCTTCAAAAATTGTAAGCAATATCACCCAGGATACCAAATGGACTTCCAATAATGTGTATGTTTTGGGAGGAAGAATTACGGTGGTGAGTGGTGCGACGCTTACAATTGAGGCCGGAACAATAATTAAGGGAGAAGCTGGCACAGGGGCCAATGCAACAGCTTTGCTTATTGCCCGCGGTGGTAAACTGATGGCTGAAGGCACAGCTTCTGCCCCCATCATATTTACCTCTGTAGCCGATGAGATCATGCCTGGTGATATTAAAGCAGGAAATTTCAGCAGTCCCAATCTCGATCCTGATGTAAATGGTTTATGGGGTGGAATACTTGTTATGGGAAAAGCTCCCATATCTGCTTCAAATTCATCTGGCGATATCAGCGAAGTTCAGATAGAGGGAATTCCTACCTCAGATCCCAATGGACTTTATGGTGGCAATCAGCCTGGTGACAATTCCGGCACAATGAAATATATATCCATACGCCATGGTGGAACCAACATTGGAGCTGGTAACGAGATAAACGGACTTACCTTAGGGGGCGTGGGTTCCGGAACAATTATCGAAAACATTGAAGTGGTTGCCAACCAGGATGATGGAATCGAGTGGTTTGGGGGATCCGTAAATGTGAAAAACGCACTTGTCTGGAACGTGGGCGATGACGCGATTGACACAGATCAGTCGTGGTCAGGAACGCTTGACAATTTCGTGGTTATCGCCCCCGACGACCATAACTTCGAACTGGATGGCCCGGAAGGTTCATACAAGGCCGGTCATATTATCCAAAACGGAACAGTGATAGCCACCGATGCAACTTTGGGCAGGGTTTCCAGCGATCTGATCAATCTGGATGACAACTCCATGGTGGAATTAAAAAACATCTACTTCACAAAAATCGCGGATGGACAAAAAATCAACCGGGTGGTATTTAATACCGGGAGTGTTTCATTCACCGGAATTCAGTTGAAAGTAGCCGGCGACAAACTTGCATCCCATGTGAACGGCGCTGTTCCGGCTGGCGTAACTGCCGTAAGCGCGCCAACCGTTGGTGCCAACCTTTCGGTATTCGGGTGGACCTGGGCGTCAAAAGCGGGAATGCTAACAGGTTTGTAATCTTATAAATCTGAACATTTCAGGATATCTTGGAACACATATATAAATCATGTACAAAAAACAGGCTTGCTCTCCCGGAAGGCAAGTCTGTTTTACTGTTTTTTTATCTCAATAAATTTTCAAATAAAATGAGAATTCTTTTTTTTATACTTTTCTCTTCAGTTGCAATCCTAACCACAGCACAAAACGGCAAAATAAGAGGTACTGTCTTCGATGATAAAACCGGCGAAACCCTTGTTGGGGTGGCTATCGTAATCAAAGGAACCGTAAATGGCACCTCTACTGACCTGGATGGGCAATTCACACTGGATGTTGCACCTGGTACCTATAACCTGCAGGTTTCCTATATTTCATTTCAGACTTTGTCGATAGAAAATTTGACGGTGAAGGCTGGAGAGGTTACCCTGCTCGGAGAAATCAGGCTTAAGGAAAGTACCCTTAACCTTGAGGAAGTGGTAGTTACTGCAGAAGTTATAAGAACAACCGAAGCTGCTTTAAATACACTTAAAAAACAATCAGCCACCATAATGGATGGAATTTCTTCCTCGAAAATTAAACTTATCGGCGATAATACGGCGGCTGAAGCAGCAAAAAGGGTGACCGGGGTATCGATAGAAGACGGGAAATATGTTTATGTGCGTGGATTGGGTGACCGCTATTCAAAAACTACCCTTAACCATGTGGATATTCCGGGATTGGACCCTGACCGGAACAGTCTGCAAATGGATATTTTCCCTACTAACCTGATTGATAATATGCTGGTAAGCAAAAACTTCACTGCCGATATGTCGGCCGATTTTACAGGCGGGATGATGAATGTGGAGACCAAAGATTTCCCGGAGGAAAAAATTGTTAGCTTTTCAGCCAGTACATCCTATAACCCGGCCATGCATTTTAATTCCGACTTTTTGCGGTATTCAGGCAGCCCTACTGATTTTCTGGGATTCGACAATGGCACCAGGGCTCTTCCCAAAGGGGCCAGACAGGCTGTAATTCCAACCCCTGTGAGCGGACATCCCCGGCAAGAGGTAATTGATTTTATAGGTAGTTTCAACCCGGAATTAGGGGCAACCCGCCAAACCAATCCGATGGATCTGAGCCTGAGTTTTTCAGTCGGGAATCAGATAAGCTTATGGAAAAGAAACAACAGAAGCCCGAAACTCGGGTATATTCTTTCGCTCTCCTGGAAATCGGATTATAAATATTACGATGATGTGAGGTATGGGGAATATCAGAGGTATATTGAGCCTGACATATACGAAATGCGTTATGCTACCATTCAGCAGGGTGAAATCGGGGAACGGAACGTTTTGGCTGGTATCCTGGGAGGACTGGCGCTAAAAACCAATCTCTCGAAATTCCGGTTAACAGCCATGCGGTTGCAGAACGGGGAAAGCCGCGCAGGTAAATTTCAGATCGAGAACAACGGGGAGGCTGTGGGGCAGTCAGGATATATTGCCACATCTGATAACCTGGAATATAACCAGCGGTCAATGACCAATTTCTTGCTGAATGGAACCCACGTCTTAAACAAATCAGGATGGGAAATTGACTGGCGCTTATCACCCACCTTATCGACTTCCGAAGATCCCGATATCAGGAAAACAGCTTTTACACACACTTCCGCCGGCAGCAGTTTTATGGCAGGAGCAGGGGGCAACCCTGCAAGAATCTGGCGATCGTTAAATGAGACCAATGCAATTGGTAAATTGGATATAACCCGGAAATACACGGTGAATGACCAGCCTGCCAAATTGAAATTCGGAGGGAGCTATTCCTATAAAAAACGGGATTATGAGATTCTCTTCTACGATATTCAGTTCTTTGGCGGTCAATCATGGCCAAATCCTGATCCCTCTGTAGTATTGAATCCGGAAAATATCTTCCCCAACCGGCCAAACAGTATTTATTACCAGACCGGAAATCCAATTCCCAATCCAAACGCTTATAACTCCAATGTAAATAACACAGGGTTGTATGTTTCTAATGAACTGATTTTGTTTTCGAAACTTAAAACAATTGTGGGCCTGAGGGCGGAAAACTTCGAGCTAAGGCATACCGGAAGAGACCAAAGGTATGCCAGTGGCGATACCCAAAGCGGCAGAAACCTGAGAAATGAAAAGGTGTTGGGATCTTTTGATCTCTTTCCCTCTGTAAATCTGATCTATCCTCTTTCCGAAGAGCAAAACCTGAGGGCTTCCTACTCAAAAACAATTGCCCGCCCATCTTTTAAGGAGCTGTCTTTTGCGCAGATTCTCGATCCTATTTCCAACCGGATTTTCAACGGGAGTTTATTCACTTATCCGGGATGGGACGGAAAACTTACAGAAACCCGCATCAGCAATGCAGATGTAAGGTGGGAGTTGTTCATGGAAAGGGGCCAGATTGTATCAGCAAGTCTGTTCTTTAAAAAGTTTGATAACCCGATAGAGTTGGTTAGAATTCCGGAACAACAGACCAGCACCGAATACCAGCCCCGGAATGTTGGCGACGGAAGGCTTATCGGGCTTGAACTGGAGTTTCGGAAAGATTTGGATTTTATTTCCCCTTTCTGGAAGGGTTTTAACCTGAACGGAAACTTTACCTGGGTAGAGTCTCAGATCGATATGACAGAGCTGGAGTTTAATTCGCGCAAATCCTACCAAAAGACGGGTGAAAATCTATCTGGACGCAGACAAATGACCGGGCAGGCTCCCTATGTGGTTAATGCCGGCCTGAGTTATAGCCATCCCGAATCAGGGGTAGATGCCGGGTTGTTTTACAACGTCAAGGGGCCGACGCTTTCTATTGTGGGCGCCGGATTATTTCCGGATATCTACATCGAGCCATTTCATAGCCTGAATTTCAGCCTGAATAAAAAGTTCGGGGATAGCCAGAGGACCTCAGTCGACTTCAGAATTTCAAACCTGCTTGGTTCTGTTCTGGAAAATTATTATCAGTCTTATAACGCAGAAAATCAAATTTACAGCGGCTTAAATCCCGGAAGGTCTTTTAGTTTGGGGATCAGCTATAAGTTTTAAAGTTACTTTTTCGAGAGTGAAAAAAGAAATTCTATACCGCCCGATGGCTTGTTCCTGACGGAGATATCTCCTTTGTGCAGCTGGATGGCGTTTTTCACAATGGCCAGTCCCAGTCCGGTGCCACCCATTTCCCTGGTACGGCCGTGGTCGACCCGGTAGAAACGTTCAAATATGCGCGACAAATGCTTCTTTGGAATTCCTGCGCCATTGTCGGAATAGGACATGTAATAGTATTTGTCGTCTTCATGGTAAACCCTGATCTCAATCGAGATCCCTTCCCCTCCGTAATTGATGGAGTTCTCCAGGAAATTCTGAAACACGGAAAACAGCAGCGAATCGTTGCCATATATTTTTATGTCCTCTTTTACACCACAGAAGAATTTTATGTTTTTCTGATCCATGCGATTGGCAAAGTTCTCACGAACTTCCTCAATTAACGTCCCTAAAGAGAGTAATTTGAATTTGAATAGTTCACCCGCATCCTCAATGTTGTTTAAAAGAGAAACATCATTGATTAAGTCGGTAAGACGCTCAGCCTGCAGGTTAGCCTTTTCAAGAAAATATTTTTGTTTTTCCTCGGGCACAGACCAATTGTTCAACAGGGTTTCAAGGTATCCCTTGATAGAAGCAAGAGGGGTTTTCAATTCATGCGCAATGTTGGATGTTATTTGTTGTTTCATGAGCCTGCGCTTTTCGAGCCTGGTTATGTCGGTGATAACCACCTCAAAACCTTTGTCAGGGAAAATAATGCTCTGAATCTTGAAGTATTTATCGCCTGCATTGATCACATATTCCAGTTGGGGCAAAGTATCAGGAGGGGCAGAAGTCTGGGCACTCCGGGAATTGACCAGAAAGATATTCAATTTTTCAAACTCTTTAAGGTTAAAGATTTCTTCAGTACTGTGGACTGTCTTTTTTGAGATAATGTTGATGTATTGTATAAAATGTCTGTTTGACAGTGTTTTTTGCATTCCGGCAGAAAAAAAGGCAATTCCCTCGTTTAGGGCGTTCAGGTGGTTAAAAAGCTTCTCTTTTTCATTGGAGAGATCGTCTTTTGCTTTCTTCAGGTCGTTGTAAATATTGATAATCTGACTTCCGATAACGCCAAGTTCATTCCCCGGGAATTGGGTGTCAGGCTCTACCAACTGGTTTTTTCCGGCTTTCAGCGAAAAGTCTTTTAATTTGGTTATCGCATCAGAAAGCCTCCCGGTCACAAAGTAGAGTATTATCCCGATAACAGAAAAGGCGGCGATAATGAAAAAAATAAAATATCGTTCGGCTTTAAGAAAATTCTGAACCTGAACGTTGTAAACTACAGCCGTTCGTATGAAGTATCCGGGGAATTTTTTTGCGTAGTAGTAATACTTTTCATTGGTGGTTTCGGACAGGCGGATATTCGCACCCCGCTGGGTCTGTAATGCTTTTTGTATTTCAGGGCGGTCCAGGTGGTTTTCCATATGCGTATAATCTTCCACCGAACTGTCGTAGAGAATTTTACCCTCCAGGGTGATCAGGGTAAGCCGGATATTGGGCTGCAAAACAATTCCCTTCAATTCCCCGATGCGATAGGTCAGGTTATTTTCTATCAGATTGTTCTGATTAATAAAACGGTGGGTGATATCGGTTATATTATCGAGGGTATTTTCCAGTTGGGCGGTACGGTATCTTTTCTCGCGCTGGTATTGGAAGGTGAGAATTGCCAACGTGAACAGCACAAATACAATGATGAAATAAGAAAAAATTTCCCCTCTGAAAGATCTTTTTATCACTTGACAAATTGTTTTTAGGTTAGATCAGATATTTTTAAAACAGTAGCCATAGCCCGATTTGCCCTTGATGTTATCGCCATATAAGCCGATCTTTTTCCTGAGCCTGGCAATGTTCACATCCACATTTCGTTCGGTAACAATCACATCATCATCCCAGATCCGGCTCAGGATATCCTCCCGGCTGATATACTGGTCCATGTTTTTCATCAGCAAAGCCAGAATGTCAAACTCCTTGCGGGTCAGGTCAATAAACTGGTCCGCAACGGATATCTCTTTCTTCTTCGAATGGATGACGAGGTCCCTGAAAACAAGGTCGGAATTATCCTCTGACGTTTTTGTGCCCCGCCTGACAATGGCCTTAACCCGTGCAATGGCCTCTTTGATGGAAAAGGGTTTTTTGATGTAGTCGTCTCCTCCGATATTAAACCCGGTGAGTATGTCGTTCTCTTCTCCCCTGGCTGTCAAAAAAACGATCGGCGTCTGCAGTTTTTTCTCTTTTCTGATGACGTTGGCCGCTTTAAACCCCGACATGCCCCCCATCATTACATCCATCATGATCAGGTCGAATTCCTCAAGGTTCTTTTTCAGGGCATCTTCACCAGAATAGGCAACATCGATCTCAAACCCTTCACTCTCAAGATTGAATTGCAGGATTTCACAAAGATCTCTTTCATCGTCAACTATCAGAATCTTTTTGTTGTTTTCCATATTTGTCAGTGGTTCTTTCAGTTCTCAAAGTTAAGGTTTAAAATTTATTTCCGTTTATCTGGTTGATGAGAAGATTTACATTGCGCCATGAAGTGGGAATTGTAATTTTTAATCAATAATTAGTCTAATTTAAGATTGTAATATCCCTTCAAATAAATAAGAAGTTATATTTGTGGGACATTTGTGGGGTCGCCTGCCATGACAAGCTGTTTTTCAGTGCTCATTCTTTGTCCCCCGGATGCCTTGTTTGACAAATTAAAATATAGTTAATATGTATTTGATGAGACTTTTAGCAATTGTGATGATGGCGTTTGTATTTTCTATGTGCGGAGGAAACAAAAGCAGCCAGGTAGTACAGGAAACATCAGCGAACAGATTTGATGTGATTGAGGTACTTCAAACCAGCCAATACACCTATTTGCAGGTTTTGGATAAATTGGATGTAAAATGGGTGGCAATTCCCAAACAGGATATAAATGTGGGCGATTCCTACTATTACGATAATGCCCTGGAGATGAATAGTTTTACCAGTAAGGAGCTCGACAGAACTTTCGACGTGATTTATTTTGTAAACCAAATCAGTAAAACCCCTCTTGATGCCACCCATCTGGGAGGTGTTTCACCTGCCCACTCAGGGAAGGTAAAAACTCAGGAAATGAGCAATATCAATCTCCCCAAGACTGACAGTGAAGTTACTGTTGCGCAGATCTTTGAAAACAGCGAAGCATTCTCAGGCAAAGTGACTGAAATAAGGGGGGTCGTGGTCAAGATAAACGAAGGCGTTATGGGAACAAACTGGATTCACATTCAGGATGGTACCAGCGGAAATGGGAATTTCGACCTGACAATTACCAGCCAGGATCTTCCCGTGTTAAATGAAGAGGCTACCTTTAAGGGAAGTATCACGCTCAAAAAGGATTTTGGGTCAGGATATTTTTACGAAGTTATTATGGAGAACGCTCAACTGGTGAAGATTAATTAATCGGCTACACAACCGGGTGCCGGCTATCCGGATCTTCCCCTTTTTATATACTGCATGCTGGCTCAAGGCCATTTGTAGTTCAAATCACTGACTTGCAATATCTTTAATATTGGTGCCGTCTATTTTGTTTGCATGGCCGATTTTTCAAGGGCAAAAGATTGTCTGTTACCAAAACATTTGCATATCTTTAACCAAAATCGGACAGTACTATGATATACCCTAAATTGATCGAAAATGACAGGTGGCTTGAGCCTTTTGCCGGGATTATTAACAGGAGGCAGGCTGCTGCGCGTGAAAAGGCTGCAGAACTGACAGGAGGTGTTCATTTGTCGGATTTTGCCAACGGGCACCTCTTTTTTGGGCTTCACCCCACATCTGATGGGTGGATGTTCAGGGAATGGGCGCCTGCTGTCAGTATGATTTACCTGATAGGTACATTCAATGACTGGCAGGAAAAGGATGAATATGAATTGAAGCCTGCAGGCAACGGGATCTGGGAACTGCACCTCAGCGCAGATCAGTTGCAGCATGGCGACCTGTATGCGCTTACCATGATTTGGCCGGGAGGGTCGGGGAAACGCATTCCTGCATGGGCCACCCGGGTCGTTCAGGATGAGAAAACACACATATTCAACGCCCAGGTATGGGCGCCGGAACAGCCATACAAATGGAAAGCCGGAAAATTTGTCCGCCCCCCGGAGCCCCCGCTCATATATGAATCTCATGTGGGAATGGCCGGCGAGGAGTTGCGGGTACATACCTACACTGAATTCCGCGAACAGATGCTTCCCCGGATTAAGGCCAACGGCTATAATACATTGCAGTTAATGGCTATCCCGGAACATCCCTATTACGGCAGCTTCGGATACCATGTTTCCAGCTTTTTTGCACCTTCTTCAAGGTTCGGAACTCCCGAAGAACTGAAGGAACTCATTGATACTGCCCACGAAATGGGAATTGCTGTTATCATCGACCTGGTTCATTCACATGCCGTGCGAAACGAAATTGAAGGCCTCGGAAAATATGACGGTACCCGGTACCAGTTTTTCCACGAGGGAGCCAGAGGCCTGCATCCGGCATGGGATTCCTATTGCTTCAACTACAATAAGAACGAAGTTCTCCATTTTCTGCTGTCAAATATCAAATACTGGCTCACCGAATTTAAGTTCGACGGCTTCAGGTTTGATGGTGTCACCAGCATGCTCTATCACGATCATGGCCTGGGCAAGGCTTTTACCAACTACAACGACTATTTCGATGATAACTGCGACGAAGAGGCAGTAACCTATTTTATGCTCGCCAACAAGCTGATCAGGGAGATTAATCCGAATGCCCTCTCCATTGCTGAGGATGTGAGCGGAATGCCAGGCCTTGCAGTTCCTCTTTCAGATGGCGGCCTTGGGTTTGATTTGCGGTTGGCTATGGGTATTCCCGATTACTGGATCAGGATCATCAAAGAAAAGAGCGATGACCAGTGGCACCTGGGCGATATCTTCTATCAGCTCACCTCCAAGAGGCATGACGAGCGGGTAATAAACTATGCCGAATCGCACGACCAGGCATTGGTAGGAGATAAAACCATCATTTTCAGGCTTATCGACAAAGAAATGTATTACAGCATGCGCAAGGACCAGCCCAACCTTGTTGTTGAACGGGGAATTGCCCTCCATAAAATGATAAGGTTGATTACCCTGTCGTGCGCAGGTGGTGGCTACCTCAACTTTATGGGCAATGAATTTGGCCATCCTGAGTGGATTGATTTTCCCCGCGAAGGCAACGGCTGGTCTTACCTTCATGCCCGGCGACTCTGGAGCATAGCCACCGATCCTCAGCTTAAGTTTCACTGGCTGCTCGATTTTGACCATGCCATGATTCAGCTGGTGCGAAGGAACCATATTCTTGGATACCATTCCGTAGACAAAGTCTGGGAAAATAACGGCGATAAGGTGCTTGCCTATCATCGGGGGCCCTACTTATTTGTATATAACTTTCATCCTGTCCAGTCATTTTCTGATTATGGCATCCCTTTGGGCGACGGTAAATACCGGGTCGTACTGAATACCGACGATGGCCGCTATGGTGGTTACGACAGGATAGATGAGGAACTTATCTATTATACACTTCCTCACGCCGGCCCCAATAGCCAGCACTACCTTAAACTCTACCTGCCGGCGAGAACAGCGGTTGTATTAAAAAGGGTTTAGCGCCCGGAGCGAAGGCAAGAAATTCAAATTGATATCGTTACTACTATATGAATCGATTCATGACACCGGTGGATGTGCCCGTATTGCCGTGGCAGACAAGTTACAGGCAAAAAAATCTCTTTATGGGTTCCTGCTTTACTGAGAACATCGGTGAATTAATGGCCGCACTGGCTTTTGATGTGAATGTTAATCCCTTTGGGATATTATACAATCCCGTTTCAATATCCAAGGCGATACTCCGACTGATCGACGGTTCTCCGTTTGTAAAAGATGACCTTTTTGAGCACAATGGTCTTTGGCACAGCTATATGCATCATGGCCGATTTTCGGGGGATTCTGTTGCCGAAGTCCTCACTTGCATAAATAACAGCCTGGAAATGGGCAGCCAGTATATCCGGAATGCCGGATTTCTGTTTGTAACGCTGGGCTCAGCATGGATATATGAAAACAAGACCAATGGAGAGGTGGTCGCCAATTGTCACAAAGTGCCTTCCAGTGAGTTTCGCAGGTTCAGATTATCCCTGGGGGAAACTGTTGAGAGCCTTCGTTCTGCATTGGATAAACTATGGGAAATCAATTCTGAAATTAAGGTGATTTTTACGGTGAGTCCGGTCAGACATACCAGCGATGGCGCCATTGAAAACCAACTCAGCAAATCTTTACTGCTGCTGGCCGTTGACGCGCTGGTTAAGGGGTATGGGCCGAAACGGTGTGCTTATTTTCCCTCTTATGAACTGGTAATGGATGAATTGCGTGACTACCGTTTCTATGCCGGCGACATGGTCCATATCTCCTCTGAGGCTACTCAGTATATCTGGGAAAAATTTGCTGAAGTATCTGTCGACAGGGAAAGTATTGATATTATGGCCATGGTTGTCGCAATTAACAGAGCTGTTGAGCACAGACCATTCAACCGGATAACGAAAGAACACCTTTCGTTTCTTGAAAAAACACGTAGCAAATTATTGGCAATTACCACCAAATATCCTTATATTTCGCTGACCGGGCCACAACAATTTCTGGATAGGGAAATAAGTCTGGTAAGCGAAGCCCTTGTTCTGCGTTAATAAAAAAATTAAACAGCACAGAGTTTTAGAAAAACACCCAAAGCTATGAGCTATATAACCTTTAGTCACGAACAACTCAGTAACCCTGGTTTTTCAACCGAAAGGGAGGTTATACGCACCAATCGTGTGGGGGGATACCTGGGGACAACGATCTGCGGTTGCAATACACGCAAATACCATGGACTTCTGATTGTCCCTGTTGGAGCTTTCGGAGGAGAAAAGCATGTATTGCTCTCTCAGCTTGATGAAACCATCGTGCAGCACCAAACTGAGTTTCAGTTGGGTGCCAGGTGTTACCGGAATGCCTCATACGAGCCACAAGGCTACAACTATCTTGATCATTTTGAGTTCCTTAAGGCACCACGGTATACCTACCGTGCCGGTGGTGCAAAACTGATAAAAGAGCGGTTGCTTGTAAGCAATGAGCAGCAAACGTTGATCCGTTACACCCTCCGCGATTCCACTTCTGCAATAGTTCTGCAATTGAGGCCCCTCGTCGCATTCCGCAACATTCACAGTTTAAGCAAAGCAAATGGTTATGCCCATACAGAGCACGAGGAAATTCCCGGTGGAATCCGGCTGAAGCTTTACGACGACTATCCCTGGTTGTATTTGCAGCTCAGCCGGCAGTCTGTTTTTAAACCGGCACCTGCCTGGTATTACGATATTGAGTACGAAAAGGAGAGGGAACGGGGTTATGAATGCCACGAAGATCTTTTCTCACCAGGTTATTTCGAAATTGGACTAAGTGAAGGTGAAACCGTTGTATTCTCCGCGGCAATACATGAAGTGCATTCCAAAACCCTGAAAGACAGGTTCAATAAAGAACTGAGAAAGCGGCTGGATAAGCACACCATTTACGATTCCCTCAGGAATGCCGCCACCCAGTTTACATGGCATCAGGAACATCACGAAGAAGATATAATTGCCGGTTTTCCATGGTACAACAGCATAAGCCGGCAAACATTCATTGCACTGCCCGGCCTTAGGTTGACCCAGTCAGACAGACAGCTTGGAATGGAGGTGCTTGACAGTTATCTTCCTTTTCTTAGTGGCGGACTGTTTCCGGCTTGTATTTCCGAAAGGAAACTGACTTACAACAGCGCTGATACTTCGCTTTGGTTTATCTGGAGTATCCAGCAATTGCGAAAGCAGGGTTGCAGGCTCAAAGATCTGGGTATCCGTTACGGGAAGGCTATAAAAACAATTTTGAATGCATATCGCGAAGGTACCCCCGTGGTTAGCATGCTTGAAAACGGCATGCTATTCTCTGCAGAAGAAGGGAAAACCTACACCTGGATGGATTCCTATTCCAATGGGAGCCCGGCTGTGCCACGGTATGGAATGCCGGTGGAGATAAATGCACTCTGGTACAATGCCATCTGCTTTGCCCTTGAAATGGCGCACAAAGCAGGCGATTCGGAATTTGAAATGCAATGGAAACGCATGCCGGGCAAAATTGAAAAGGTTTTCTTGGAATCATTCTGGAACGAAGAGAGAGGATATCTTGCTGATGTGTACAATGGATTTCATACCGATTGGTCAGTGAGGCCCAATATGGTTATTGCAGCGGCGATGGAATACACTCCGCTTAGCAGGGAGCAACAGCACAGCATTCTGGCAGTGGCTGACCGTCATTTGCTCACTCCCCGTGGTCTGCGGACACTTTCTCCGTGGGATCCGGCCTATAGGGGCGGGGTGTATGGATCAACCGGGGAACATGAATATTCTTTTCATAATGGTGCAGTGCATCCATGGTTGCTGCAGTTTTATGCCGAAGCCTGGTTGCGCCTGAATAAAAAAAGCGGCGTGGCCCATATCCGGTCGCTAATCCAGGGATTTGAAAGGGAGATGACCAGCCATTGTTTAGGGACCATAGCCGAAGTATACGACGGAGACCAGCCACATGCGGCCAGAGGGGCAGTCTCCCAGGCCTGGAACGTTGCCTCCATTCTAAACTGCCTGAAACTTTTGTCCCAGATCGAAAAATAAAAATTTATCCAGGTGGAATAACTTTCAATCTCATGCTTAAACCTGAACTGAAAACCAAAGAACTGAAAAATTGAACTGAGAACTGAAAAGTATGCGAGTATTAATGTTTGGATGGGAGTTCCCCCCACATATTTCCGGAGGATTGGGTACTGCCTGTTATGGGCTGACCAAAGGATTATCTCAGGTAGGCGAAACAGATGTAATATTCGTAGTGCCGAAAAAATGGGGTGATGAACTCAAGCCGGACCTGGAGCTGATTGGCGCTGACCAGGTGCCCGTTGCCTTTGAACAGATTGATACAGGGAACCCTGAAATGAAAGCTGCATACATTGGGGTTCGATCGGATATAGTGCCCTATGTCAGTCCCGGCCAATTCTGGAAGCTAAAAGCCAGTCACTACGAAGAGAAGGCCCATTTTGTCGAAGTTTCCGGAGATGGGACCATGAAGTTTTCAGGGACATATGGCCAATCACTGTACCATGAAATCAGAAGTTATGCCCTTGTGGCCAGAGAACTGGCGGTAAGCCAGTGTTTTGATGTCATCCATGCCCACGACTGGCTCGCTTTCCCTGCCGGCATAGCTGCCAGGAATGCGTCGGGAAAACCGTTGGTTGTACATGTGCATGCAACCGAATTTGACCGTACCGGAGGAGAGATAAATCCAACCATTTATTCCATTGAGCGTGAAGGTATGGAAATCGCCGATAAAGTGATTGCGGTAAGCAACCTCACCCGCAAAACGGTAATTGAGAAATATGGAATACCAGCCGAAAAGGTCGTTACGGTTTACAACGCGGTGGAACCTTTGCCGGAACGCGAACGAAAGCTGCTCCGCAAAATTCCGGGGGAGAAAATCGTGACTTTTATGGGACGAATCACCGTACAGAAAGGCCCTGAGTATTTCGTGGAAGCAGCCAATATGCTCCTTAAACGGCTCCCTTTTGTAAGGTTTGTGATGGCAGGCAGTGGCGATATGATGAATGCTATCGTCGACCATGCTGCCCGCCTGGGTATTTCCGACAGGTTCCATTTTACCGGGTTCCTTGAAAACGACGAAGTATACCAGTTGCTTGATGTAACCGACCTTTTTGTCATGCCATCTGTCTCAGAACCGTTTGGGATCGCTCCGCTCGAAGCAATGCAAGCCGGCGTACCTGTGATTATTTCCAAACAATCGGGGGTGGCAGAAATTGTCAGTTTTGCATTTAAGACCGATTTCTGGGACACCTACGCCATGGCCGATGCCATGCATGGTTTGCTCTCCTACAAGGCACTTTCCTCTATGTTTTCGAAACATGGTTCCATCGAAGCTGGTAACCTTGAGTGGAAACAGACTGCCGGCATTATCAGCCACCTATACCACGAACTGGCACAAACGTTTAACATTGATATATAAGTATGAAGAAGTCACTAAACCTGATATTCCAGGTTCATCAGCCATATGCACTCCGTCGTTACAGGTTTTTTGATATCTCCAACGACCACTATTATTACGACGATTATGCCAATGAATCTAACACCCAACAGCTGGCCAGGAAGTGTTACCTGCCTGCCTGTTCGTTGTTGCTCAGGAAGATCATCCAATACAAGGGTGGCTTGAAAGTTTCATTTTCTATCTCCGGAATGGCACTTGACCTGTTTCAGAAATATGCCCCTGAAGTCATCCTGGCTTTTCGCAAACTGGCAGATACCGGACATGTGGAATTTCTGGGCACTACCTGGTCAAATTCTTTGGCTGCCCTGAAAAACAAGATGGCATTTCAGGACCAGGTGGCCAGGCACAGAACTGTTATTAAGGATTTGTTTAACCAGTCACCCTCCACCTTTTGTAATGCAGAGCTGCTCTATTCTGATGATATCGGAGCTTTACTTTATAAGATGGGATTTAAATCTGCTGTTGTAGAGGGGGGTAAGCCTGTTTTGGGATGGAGAAGTCCCGATATGTTGTACAGCAATGCCGTTTATCCGGAATTTAAGTTGCTGATGCGTAACCAGTCCTGCTCTGACGATCTCATGTTCCGTTTTGCCGAACCTGCCTGGGAGAAGTACAAAAGTGATCCATCGGGATATGTTGGCCTGCTCGAAAATTCTGAACCCGGTGAACAGGTGGTTAACCTTTGCCTTGACCTGGGTATTATGGGGGCTCACTATGCACAGGAAACCGGCATATTCACCTTTATGGAGTCCCTCCTCTCGGGCAAAGTCCAGACCGGACAACTTAATCTTTCAACGCCATCTGAAACAGCAGCCACTTATCCGCCGGCATCTCTGGTGAGTGTTCCCCATTTTGTTTCATGGGCGGCCGACGAACGAAATATTGCTGCCTTTACGGGCAATGAACTCCAGCAGGAGGCCCTCACTAAGATATTTGAGTTAACTGACCGCATAAAGGCCTGTGGTAGCCTTGAATTGCAGGGCGATTGGAGCAACCTGCAGGCCAGCGACTATTTCTATTATATGTCAACACGGTTTTATGCTCAGGATTTGCCCCAACGGTCAAATCCTTTCAATACCCCTCACGAGGCTTTTGTGAATTATATGAACATTCTCTCCGATATCGGGCTGCGGCTCAATACTCTATGTCCCCCAGGTGATCCTGCCATGGAATTGCTCAGGCTTAATCAGGTGGTGGAAACCCAGGAAACTGAAATTGCAAGATACAAGAAAGAGTTGATGAGGTTGCGAAAGCAAAAAAATGTTGATCCCGGAAATTCAACATCAACAGGTGATTAAGGTACCCTTCAATGTTAATAACTTTACAAAACGAACATTTTAAGAAGCCATAAACTGTTTTTTTCAGATTGAACACTATTTTTGCACTGCAGGCAATAGTTTTGTAATTGCATTTTTAGTGGATTAAAATTGAAAGAGATGAGTATAAATGAAGGAGTAAGATACATTCAGCCCCCAAAGGTGGAAGGGCCTTATTGGAGAAAATTCGTTGTTGAAAGTAACCTGCCCGAAAAATTGAACCCGCTGCGCGACTTGTCAAAAAACCTTTGGTGGGTTTGGAACCAGTGTGCACGTGATTTATTTCAGAAAATCAATCCCGAAATATGGGAGGATTGTGAGCATAATCCGGTTGTTTTGCTGGAGAAAGTCAGCTTTCAGCGGTTTAAGGATCTTCAGAAAGATAAAATGTTCATCGATGAAATGAACATGGTGTATGAAAAGTTAAATGCCTACCTCAGGGAACGCGAAAATCTGACTGGTCCGCAGATTGCTTACTTCAGCATGGAGTATGGATTGCACGACAGTCTGAAAATCTTCTCCGGGGGTCTGGGTGTGCTGGCAGGTGACTACCTGAA
>CAYMXK010000056.1:13964-16752 GCA_964393915.1 uncultured Prolixibacteraceae bacterium | reverse complement strand
ACATTGATTACTGATGTTAACAGCAGGCAGGACTCCACCTATTTTGTATCGTCCTCTCATCCAAGGATTTGGGAGGGGAAGCCTTCAAAAAACATGCGCTACCTGCAAAACCGGCCCGATTTGGTTAACCACCGCGATAAATACATTGCCGAAACAGGTGCGCGCATTTTCAGAAAAATACCGGCAGATAAACCCCTGTTCATGCCAGTAAACGCTGTCCTGGCTGGCAGACGGAACAATCCGCCTGAGCCTGGAGTCAGACCTTTGGCCGTGCATAACCCGATACATTACCAGGAATTGCCTGAGCTTTTCATGGATTTCGTCTGCAGCCTTACCGGCAAATCACCTTCAACAACAGGTGCCGGTTCTGAAGGAGCCCTCACCAAGGGGCCTTTCAACGCATTGAGCCCGGTAACAGATCTTAACAATGCACTGGTTTCTTTTATCCTGACGGGCTACAATGGCTTTACCACTGCAGCAGGGTATGTTGGTCCGAAATACAGGGTCGACCACGATATCAGCCTTCTGGTTCCTGAAATATGGAGCCGCCTGAAAGCGGAAGAAGTTGATCCGCAATTCATGATCCAGCATGGTTTTCTCGAAAAAATAGACGATTTCAAATATAAAAAACAGACCATTCTGGCATCCAGGTTAGGGTACCGGATAACCGACAAGTTTGCCCGCACACTTCTTGGACGCGTCTTTGAAAATCCTGATGCCGTTTTCAACGAAGAGATGCTGAAACCGGAGCTACAGGGAATGGATATATATGTGGATGGAATTAACAACATCGTGGAAGCCCAGCAATGGGTGGCAGAGATGTATTTCAAGGATGGGAGTATTGAAGGTGCCTGTCCTCCGCTGAAAGCCATTCTGCATGTCATGGCCTATGGCCATTACAATGGCAAATCCCTGGATGATCCGGAAATCAGGAGCCTCTTCACCCGTGAATACATGATGGAAAGCGACTGGTACCGCGAAAGGCTGCTGAACAGGCAGCTCAGTGATATCGCCCTGTGGCAGAAACACACAAAGTACCTCAAAGCTTACCTTGAGAAATGGAAGAAACTCGATGAAACCGAGGCACAGGCTATCCAGAATAAGTTAAAACTGGCTGAAGAGAGGCTGAAGTTCCTGAAATCGACAGACTACCTGAAATCACTCGAAGGTTATATTGGTTTGGATACTTTTGTAATATAGATTGATTTTATTGAATTGGCGTTACAGGATTATACATTATAAAATTCAGAAGAGGCTGTCTCAAAAGGCAGCCTCTTTTTTTGTGGCAGAATACAGTAATTTATACCAATATCAAAATACTAATGGAAATAATCTCTAAACAAAATGAAGATGCCAGAACGCAAATGTCAGGAGTGCGGCGACAACCTCAGAGGCCGTGCCGATCAGAAATATTGCAGCGATCAGTGCCGCAATGCCTTCAACAACAAACTGATGAGTGAGACCAACAACATGATCAGGCAGATTAACCGGATTCTTAAAAAAAACCAGCTTATTCTTTCCGTTTTGAATCCGGCAGGAAAGACCACTGTGAACCAGTCAGATCTGATCAGAAACGGATTTAATTTCAATTATTTCACCAATGTGTCCGCTACCAGAAACGGCAGGGTTTTTCATTTTTGCTATGACCATGGATATTCTATGGTTGAGGGAGAGAAAGTTTTGCTGGTTCAGAAGGAGGGGTATGTGGATGAGTACCGGTCCTGGCCGCCAGGAAACGGGGTCACCCGGCGAAGGCGGACTGAAAAGGCTGCGTAATGGTACTGTGGAATGACAGTAACGGGCGGGCACCCTGCCTGGCCGCATTTGTAAGGTGAATTGGCCAGGCACTATCTAGCACTATCTCATAAAGTGTGTAAACAGTGTCATTGGCCAGCAAATTTACAGCACTCAATTCACTGCATTTCTAAAAAAAAGGACTTTTCTTCCAGCCCGTCATCACGGACCAGGGGCAACATGTGATACACCGAAAAATTATTTGACGGTAAACCTGTGCATGAAAGATGTACCCACCGGGAGTCTCCGGCATCAGTTGCCGGATTGGGCGATTTCAATCCCATTCCGGTAACTGCTACCACAATTCATCTTTGAAATTAATGAGGTGAGGGTGAGTAAAAAAGCAACCCATCATGCAGTTTTTGCCTCATGCGCAGGGCAACCCTCCGCATATTCGGCAATAATCTGCTTCACCTGTTGCGGAGACACCCTGCCATAAACCTTCTCGCCTACCGTGACCACAGGCGCCAGACCACAGGCCCCAACACACCGCAAGCAACTAAGCGAAAACTTTCCGTCGGCCGATGGTTGTCCGACTTCTATTTTAAGCTGGCGTTTAAATTCGTTGAGAACCTGTTCTGCGCCCCGAACATAACAGGCGGTTCCCATGCAGATGGAAATCGGAAACTCCCCTTTAGGGATCATCGTAAAGAAACTGTAGAAAGTGACCACTCCATAAATCTTTGCAACAGACATGTTCAGTTCCTGTGAGATAAGTTCCTGCACCTCGGCAGGCAAATAACCCAGTTTCTCCTGCACTCCGTGAAGCACGTTGATCAATTCTCCCTCCTGGTTATCAAATTTTTTGCAGACATCCTTAATGATCTTAATGGCTGGTTCTGCGAGTTTTATTCTTGGCATATATTCTAGTATTTAATGGTTGTATTATTAGTCATTATTGTCATTTATAGTCATTATTGTCATTTATAGTCATTATTGTCATTTATAGTCATTTATAGTCATTTATAGTCATTTATAGTCATTTATAGTCATT
>CAYMXK010000056.1:0-13864 GCA_964393915.1 uncultured Prolixibacteraceae bacterium | reverse complement strand
TCATTTATAGTCATTTATAGTCATTTATAGTCATTTATAGTCATTTATAGTCATTTATAGTCATTATTGTCATTTATTGTTGATTTTATCTGGGATTTAAAGATTCAGTTAGCTTTCTGATGATTCATACTTGTTGTGGCTCCCAACAGAATTGATATAGTTATTCAGTTTAACTCCTAAGATATTGTACCTCGAAATAAGGTCGGAATAAACTTCCTGAGGAATTAATTTTCTACAATAGGCTTTTGTTATCCATGTTTTGGTTTCAAAAAGTGAACCCCTGGAAAAATAAAGAAAATTTCTATGATCTTTGAAATGGAACCTTCCAAAACCTTCACTTATATTGCTCGAAACTGAATCTGCTGCTCTTAATAATTGCTGTCCGGTAGAATACTTATAAAAATTATCCCATTGAACTATCTGGTCGTGAACAATATCAGCCAGATCCATAGATATCTGATAAACCTGCAAATCTTCCAGTTTCATATTCATTTCATTTCTACTAATAACTTTTCCCTCCAACCTAATGACTACCTAATAACCATTCATTTCACTCCCCCTAATGACCTTTTCCTCCTACCTAATGACTATTTAATGACTACCTAATGACCATTGCTTTCACTCCCCCTAATGACTTTTTCTTCCCCCTAATGACTACTTAATGACCATTCTCTTCACCTAATGACCATTCCTTTCACTCCCCTAACTCCTGTCAAAATACTTTGTATGTAACAACTCATGTGCCTTGTGGCTCAGTGGTGCACCCAAAAACTCTTCGTACAGCTTTTTAATGTAGGGATTTTCGTGAGATTTCCGGATGGCTTTATTGCCGTCTTCGCGGTAGATGGCCAATTGCCGCTTTTTGAGGATGTCGGCATTGCCATGATGGTAAGGCTGGCCACCACCACCGATGCAACCTCCCGGACACGACATAATTTCTATTGCGTGGAATTCGCTGTTTCCAGCCCTTATTTCCTCCAGCAATGTACGGGCATTTCCCAGCCCGTGCGCTATTCCGATGTTAATCGGCAGTCCGTTGAAATCGATCGTAGCCCTCCGGATACCCTCCATTCCGCGGAGCTCGTGGAAGTCGACCCGGGGAAGTTCCTTGCCGGTAAAAACTTCGAATGCCGTTCTCACCGCAGCCTCAATTACCCCTCCGGTGGTACCGAAAATCACACCTGCACCTGTCGATTCTCCCATCGGATGGTCAAAATCTTCATTGGGAAGTGCAGTAAATTTAATGTTTGAAATCTTTATCAAAGCCGCAAGTTCCCTTGTAGTAAGGGCATAATCCACGTCCGGGTTGTTATTGACTGCGAATTCATCGCGGTCGCATTCATATTTTTTGGCCACGCATGGCATAATCGACACGACGATCAGATCTTCGCGCTTTACCCCCAGTTTGTCGGCAAAATAGGTTTTGGCAATGGAACCAAACATCTGCTGCGGTGAGCGAGCTGTGGATGGGATCTCCTTGAGGTCGGGGAACTGGTGTTCGAAGAATTTCACCCAGGCCGGGCAGCAGGAGGTCAGGATCGGCAGTTTTACATTTGGATCACCATCGAGGTGGCGCTGGAGCCGGTTAAGGATTTCAGCTCCTTCCTCCATGATGGTCAGGTCGGCAGCAAAGTCCGTATCGAATACATGGTCGAAACCGAGACGGCGCAGGGCAGCCACAAGCTTTCCGGTAACCAGGGTACCTGCCTCCATGCCAAACTCTTCACCAAGAGCAGCTCTTACGGCAGGCGCAGTCTGCACGATAACTGTTTTCGAAGGATCGTACAAAGCCCTGACAACAGCCGATGTCTGATCAACTTCAGTAAGAGCGCCGGTAGGACACACAGCCACGCACTGTCCGCAATAGGTACAGACCGAATGGTCGAGGTTCATTTCAAAGGCAGGCGCCACCACTGCATGAAAACCACGGTTAATGGCAGATAAAACGCCCACCGTCTGCACTTCGTTGCACATCATTTCACACCGGCGGCACATAATGCACTTGTTGATTTCGCGGATAATTGCCGGGGAAGTATCCTCTCTGTACATCGATTGCTCACCTTTGTAATGGATCTCCCTGATTCCCAGCGATTGGGCCATATCCTGCAAATCACACTGTCCCGATTTCGGGCAAACCAGGCAATCAGAAGGGTGATCGGACAGGATCAGTTCCATTACCGTCCGGCGGGCATTGATGGCCCTGATGGTGTGGGTAAGGATCTCCATGCCGTCGGTAGCTTCCGTACAGCAGGCAGGGGCAAGGTTTCTTCTCCCCTTAACCTCTACCACACAAATCCGGCAACCTCCCGGTTTGTTCTCTATATTAAGATCTTCGAGCTTCATGTAGCAAAGGGTCGGTACGTGAATCCCAATGCTGGTTGCCGCTTCGAGGATAGTGGTTCCTTTTTTAACCACCACAGGTTTATTGTCTATATTAAGATTTATCATTTCCATATTGTTGATAGCTTATCGGGTTAAACCATGATGATGGCATCGAATTTACATTTCTCAAAACATACCCCACATTTGATACACAGCGACTGATCAATGTAGTGCACCGTGCGGCGCTCACCGGTAATGGCCCCCACCGGACAGTTGCGGAAGCACAATGTGCATCCGGTACATTTGTCTTCAACTATTTCATATTTCAGCAGTGCCTTGCATTGCCCGGCCGGACAGCGGCCATGCTTCACATGCGCCTCGTATTCATCGATAAAATAGTTGAGCGAAGAGAGAACAGGATTGGGTGAGGTCTGCCCAAGTCCGCAAAGCGAAGTGTCCTTAATGACATAACTCAGCAAGCGGAGTTTCTCAACATCGGCATCTTCCCCCTTGCCCTCGGTAATCCTTTCAAGAATTTCAAACAGCCGTTTGTTGCCGATCCGGCAGGGAGAGCACTTGCCACACGACTCTTCAAGTGTAAATTCGAGGTAAAATTTGGCGATGGCAACCATGCAGTCGTCTTCGTCCATCACAATCATACCACCCGATCCCATCATCGAACCGGCTGCGATCAGGTTGTCGTAGTCGATAGGTGTATCAAGAAATTTTTCGGTGAGCATTCCGCCCGAAGGTCCGCCGGTCTGAACAGCTTTGAACTTTTTACCGTCTTTGATGCCACCTCCGATATCAAAGATAACCTCCCGCAGGGTAGTACCCATCGGGACTTCAATAAGGCCCACATTATTGATTTTACCGGCCAGCGCAAAAACCTTGGTTCCCTTGCTGCTGGCGGTTCCTATGGAGGAAAACCATTCGGCACCTTTGTTGATGATCGCCGGAACATTGGCGTAAGTTTCAACGTTGTTGACGTTGGTGGGTTTGCCCAGGTAGCCGTATTCCGATGGAAACGGAGGCTTAACGGTAGGTTCCCCCCTGAATCCTTCCATGGAATGAATGAGGGCAGTTTCCTCTCCGCAAACAAATGCACCTGCACCGTAACGTATTTCAATATCGAAGTTAAAGTCTGTACCAAGGATTCCCTTTCCCAGCAAACCATATTCACGCGCCTGCTTCAGGGCTATTTTGAGAAGTGTAATGGCCAGGGGATACTCTGCGCGGATATAAACCAGTCCATGGTCAGAGCCGATACAATAAGCGTTGATGGCCATGGCTTCAATAACCGTATGCGGATCGCCTTCGAGAATCGAACGGTCCATGAATGCACCGGGGTCGCCTTCGTCGGCATTGCAGACCACATACTTTTTATCACCCGGTACCCGGGCGGTAATCTCCCATTTCAATCCGGCAGGGAATCCACCGCCGCCCCGCCCGCGCAGTCCCGATTTCTTAATCTCTTCGGTCACCTGCACCGGGGTCATTTCCGTAAGACATTTTCCCAGCGCCTGATAGCCATCGCGCGCAATGTACTCATCAATGTTTTCCGGATCAACGAACCCACAATTGCGCAAGGCGATGCGAATCTGTTTTTTGTAAAAGTTCATATCTTTCGATTCGCTTACCGGTTTCCGGGTGTTTGGATCCAGGTACAGAAGCCTTTCAACCTGGCGCCCCTTAACGATATGCTCCTTAATGATCTCCTCTGTATCTGCGGGAGTTACATGTACATAAAAGGTGTTATCCGGCATCATCTTAACGATAGGGCCCTTTTCACAAAACCCGAAACAACCGGTTACCACTACCTGCACCTCCTCTTCGAGCCCGTATTGAACGAGCAACTCCCTGAAGGAGTTTCCGATCTCATCGCTTTCAGACGCTTTACAGCCGGTGCCGCCACAAATCAGAATCTGCATATTGTATTCAGACATAGTCTTCAGATATTTAAAAGTTAATTATTCGTCGATGGTTCTATAGGTAATGGGGATTAATCCGTCAACCAACTCTCCCTGGATGATGTAACGGTCGATGATTTCGGCTGCTTTCTTTTTGTTGACAAATCCGAATACGACAGGCTCCCTGCCCGGCAGCGTAACTTCCACTGTTGGTTCTGCATAGCAATACCCCATGCACCCGGTCTGGGTTATCACGGCATCGATGGCCTGGTGTTCTGTCTCTTCGATGAAATAGGTCATGGTTTCCTTGGCACCCGAAGCAATACCGCAGGTGGCCATGCCCACTTTGATCTGCACAAGGGTATCGGCAGCATCGCTGTTTTCCCTCATCTTAATTTTGGCGTGTACCTGATCTTTTATCTTTTTGAGATCGGCAAGTGATGTGATCTTGTTCATATCTTAATGGTTAATAATTCGTTAAATCTTCTATTTCGTTGCCTTGATACCTGCAAGGTTGTTTTCAATCAGCTCCATGACTGCGCGCCTGACTTCAGAAGCACTCAACGGCACCCCTTCGAGCATTTCATATACCTCAGCGGTGCTTATCGCAAAAGTACCCCAACTGGTGGTGTGCTCGTAGCTGAAGTTTACCCCGGGGTGACCTATGGCGGAGAGCACAAAAACACCGGCTATATCCCCCATTGCAGGCCTGTCGATATGCTTTGATCCAAACTCTGCCCTTACTGTGGTGCCAGATCCGGGCAATGACCGGATACTTAGTCTTCCTCCCGAAGCTTCCGCATTTTGCTTAAAGAGGGGCAACCCCAGGCCTACTTTACGGGTCGTGCGCGTTGTATAGAACGGTTGCAATGCATTGGCGGCCTCCTCCTCTGTCATCCCTCTGCCATTGTCCCTGATTTCAACGGCGTAAATATCCGGAATTACATCTTCCCAGACTATGATTTCAATCAAGGTAGCACCAGCGCTGACTGAATTTTGCTGGATATCGAGTATGTGATCAGCTATTGTCTTCATCGTTGTGTTGCCTAAGCTGGTTTAACACTTCTCCCCTCCTGGTTCAGCAAGGCCAGCCTGACCTCCTGAAAGGCGCATTCTTCAAGGGTAAACAGCGAATATCCCCTCCCAATGTCATCCGGATAGTGTGCATCTGAATTTTTGATCAGGGCAATATTCTCCGGTATGGAAAACTTGCCTCTTACGGCACTTTCTGTTGTATAACATGTTATTCCCATTGCATCCATTTGCAAATCCGGAGGAATAAATCCCAATTGGCTGAAAAGGGAGTTTACAGGCCGGTCGACATGCGCCGGGATAAAAATCCCGTTTAACCTGTGCACCTCCTTTTCGGTCTGATTGATCGAGCGGTTTATGCCGGTTATCAAAAGCTTCTCCTCCGTATATAAAATATTATCAAATTCATCCACAACAACCTGGTATCCAAAGGCACCCGCCTTGTTGGGAACATCCGGCAGATAACTGTCGACATATTTCTGAAATTGCCTGCGGGATGCCCGGTCAGGGAAGAATGCGAGACAATGCACCTCCTCCCTGGTGGTTATTTCTACACCACCCAACACGCAGATGCCCACTCTCGCAGCAAGTTCTTCAACAACGTCTACCTGCAGGGTGCTGTTGTGGTCGGTAATGCCGATAATCTGCAGATTCCTTTCACGCGCCCGTTCCACGATATTGCGGGGGCTCATATCGAGATCACCGCAAGGTGAGAGTACGGTGTGAATATGCAGGTCAGCTTTTACAGTTTTCATAAACCAAAACCATCCCCCAATCTGTTTATGCGGGAACGGGAATTTTTATCGATATATAATCTTTAACCACATTCAAAGTCAATCCGACAGCAGCTGGTATAGTTTACCGGCTAACTCAAAAGTACCCATTTGGGTTCCCAGCACGGGAATTTCCTCTGTATTGCTGTGCGTTACAGTGTCCTCATCCGGCCCGAAACCTTTAACCAGGATAACGGCTGCCAGATCCTTAAGCGATGCAACTGCCATTACATTCTGATGGGTCTGTAAAGTGACCCACACTTCACCCTCGTTGGCATGTCCAATAACATCGCTCAACAAATCAGATACATAACCACCTTTTACGAGGTTGTCTAAACCAGCCTCACCTGAATAAACGGTGAGTTTTAATTCGCTTACCAAATCAGAAACCTTCATTTCTCGCTCCTCTTTTTTTACAATCGGCCTCAAACCGGCCTTTACCCCAAATTTTCTCAAGATTACCGAAAGCCCGCTGATTGCTCACACGGCCTTCCCGTTGCCATCGCAGCTGCAAATGCACACAGTCGGTCATTTTTGCATCGCCCATGACCATATCTTCGGCAAGGGCGTGGCAGTTAGGTGCACCGCAGGCAGCACAGTCAATCCCCGGCAACTGGCATATAATCCGTTCCACCTTTGCCAGCTTGTCAAGCGCTGTGACCCGGTCAGGATCAAGCTGAAAAACCCTGCTGGGTTCAACCGGATCGGCGATCATCCCTGTCTTTACCAAATCCCCCAGGGCAGGAACTACAGCTGCCTCTCCGGCTCGCGGATAACGCCTCGCCCTGCGTTCAAGCCTTTCAACGGTAAGAAAGCGGTTGCCCGACAAAAGAATCCCTCCGGCACATCCCTGGTCACATGAACGCAGCTCCAGAAAATCAACCTCAGGCATCTCTTCTGTCTCCAGCTTCTCAAGTATCCTGACCACATTGTGTATCCCATCCACCGCCATTGAACGCCGCTTGAACAGGCGTGCCTCTCCGCGGGTCAGCGACCAGAGTATTCCTTCGCGGCTAAGGTATTCACGGAATCCTCCAAACTCAGTCTTAGGCTGATTGGATAAGATTTTCATAACCCTGTTATAAAGCTCATTCATGTTTATAACACCGCTGATGATACTCTCCCTTCCGCCGACAGAGTCCTTAACTGCGGCGATTTTTGCAGAACATGGCGCAATATAGAATAAGCCAATATCCTCTTCAGCGGCACCTTCACTTTTTAGTTTTTCATGGATAAAATGGGCGGCCAGGTCATGAGGTGCTTTGATATTCATGATATGGGCAGTGAGTGAAGGATATTTGATTTGAATTAGCCTGACAATGGCCGGGCAAAAGGATGAAATCAGCGGCTTTTTATCAGGGTTTTGCTGCCGGTGTTCGTAAATGGTATCTATCAGCCACTGAATGTGCTGTTCCACCTCATAAACATGGGTAAAACCAAGTTGCATGATGGCACCGTAAATCTGATCGTCGGTCAGTACTTCAGGAAACTGGCCTATTGCCACTGAAGGAATAAGAGCCACCCTGTGTTTAAACTCGTGGATGCGTGACAAATCATCCTGAATAATGTAAAAGGCATCCACCGGACATGCACGCATGCAATTGCCACAATCCACACAGCGCAGATCATCCACCACAGCCAGCCCCTCTTTCACCCTGATGGCTTCGGTAGGACAGACCTTCATACAATGGACACATCCAAAGCATTTTTCGGGATCGACCCTTAGTGCGTGATATTTTCTGTTCTTAAACATCAGAAATAAGTAACCATTTTCAGTGTTGTGCCGACACCTACTTCACTGGAAATATCCAGCGAATCGGTGTTCCTCTTAATATTCGACAAGCCCATCCCGGCACCGAAGCCCATTTCGCGGACTATCTTTGAGGCAGTGGAGAATCCCTCCACCATCGCCTGGGCAATATCCGGAATCCCCGGACCTTTGTCTTCCAAAACCATAGTTATGCTGTCAGATTCAATCAAAATCCGGATCTCACCTTCCCATGCATGGGCTACTATGTTTACCTCAGCTTCGTACAGAGCAATGACAATGCTCTTGATCTTCTTCGGGTCCACATCCAGTTGCTTCAACAATTTTTTTACCTTGCTCGATGCTGCACCTGCGTGGGCAAAATCACCTCCTCTAACGTAATATTTGTGTTCAACAGCCATCAATAAACCGGATTGAGACCTGCCTGGAAAAGAATTCCGCTTGTTTTGAAAAGAGAGAAGGAAGTTTCCATTAAAACCATTCCGTTCTCGAGGGCTAGTTCAATCATCTCCGGGGTAGCCTTTTTATTGCGGACCAGCAAAATAAAATGGATATCGGCCATCTCTGCCGTGCGGATGGACTGAGTATTGGCCAAACCGGTAATGAGCAATATTTCTTCACTGTCGAGGGTCAGTACATCGCTCATCAAATCGGAACTGAATGCCCGACTGACATGCTCACCAATGCGATGCTGACCGCATACAACTGTTGCTTCCGCTGATTTTATAACTTCCGATATCTTCATAATGCATCTCTTTTCGGGCACAATAATGTTCAGAATAAGGAAGGCAAAACATGATTTTCAAACTCTTCAACCAATTAATCCAAACATTAATTTCTGAATGCAAAGATACACAGGCTAACCTAAGAAATATCATAAAAAAGGTGTCCAAAAACATGTTGTACAATATATAAACCACGGATAATTCTCAACACACATTATTGTACTTTTAGAAAAAAATAGCGGCTATGATTTACGAGAAACCAACCGACATCAGAAATTATCCCGATAACCCCCTGCTTTATCAATGGATTATAGATGCCCTTCCTGTCCCCATTTTTTACCGCGACGTTCATGGGGCTTACCAGACATGTAACACTGCCCATGAGAAATTCACAGGTATCAACCGGCAGGACCTGACCGGCAAGACTGCCTCAGGGATACATTCCAAAGAGTTTGCCAGGGCATACACTATGAGAGATAAGGAGTTGTTCGAATCACCCGGTGACCAGATTTACGAAACCAAAATCAGGTCAAGCGACGGCGTTATGAGAAACGTGATCATTCAGAAATCATTGATAAAGAATGAAGGAGGTGAGGTAATTGGCATTGTCGGATCTATTTTTGACATCACGGAACGGAAGCACGCCGAACAAAAACTTGAACGTGCGAGAGAATCGATGATCATTTCCTCTCATATGCTTCATAAAATCAGGGCAGGGATAGTAATTATCAATACCGACTTCAAGGTAATCGACTCCAACGAGAGCTTTTCAGAACTGATGGGAGAAGAAATCCAGGAACTTTATGAGACCATTCCCGGACTGAGAGGTGCCGACATAAAAGAGCTTGTTCCCGATGTTATATTTAAAATGGTTTCGAGCATTATGGCCTCAGGAGAAAGCAACCTTGAAAGGGATGTAAAATACCAGAACAAACTGCTTCATGTTTCGGTAGTGACCATATACAAGCAACGGGTTGTGGGAGCCGTAATCCGGGATATGTCGGCACCTATGCTGGTACGTGATGAGATCATCGACCGGGCTCAGCGCGTCAACAAACAAAACATTGAAACCGTACAGAAAATTGCCTTCCTGATGGGTGAAAATGCGGCACAAACCGAGGAACTGCTCAATTCTATTATCCAATCCTATAAATACAGCGATGATGAATGAACGCCCTGATTATCACGTTGAAATCGATATTGAGCAAAAAATGCCCAAAAGCCAGGTAGCTTGTGGCGATGTTTTTGTCTCGAAGCGAATTAAGGAGGACGGACGTACCATTCTGGTATTGAGCGACGGTGTCGGACATGGTGTTAAGGCATGTGTGCTGGCCAGTCTTACGGCAACAATGGCACTAAATTATGCCACATTTCACACGAAGCCCGATATTGCGGCCAGGATAATCATGCGGGCTCTGCCAAAAAGCTCCGACGGTCTGGAAAACTACGCCACATTCACATTGATTGAAATTGAGGCTGACGGAAAAGTAAAAATCATCAACTACGACAATCCCAAAACGATCATTCTGAGAGGTAATAATATTCTTAATCCCAACGAGTACCACCTTGAAATACAAGGGCTTGAAAATACAGGAAAAATTCTTCGGTGCCGTGAGTTTCAATCAAGAAAAGAAGACAGGATAATCTTTCTGACCGACGGTATAACCCAGTCGGGATTGGGTAGCAAGCGCTATCCTATGGGCTGGGGCCGCGATACCGTCGAGGAGTTTGTAATCAACCAGGTCAGCCGGATGCCTGATATTTCTGCGACGAAACTGGCCAAGAAGATTATTAACCAGGCCAACATGAATGACGAGTTTAACCTGAAGGATGACACCACCTGCGGCGTTATCTATTTCAGGGAACCCCGGGAATTTATGTTGATAACCGGACCGCCTTTTTATAAAATAAAGGACTACGATTTTGTAAACTGCATTAAAAACTTTAAAGGGAAGAAAGCCATCTGCGGGGGGACCACCTCCGAAATCATTTCCAGGGAGCTGGAACTTGAGCTGCAGGCAGAACATGAATATTATGAAGCTGCCATCCCGCCAAAGGCGAAGATGGCCGGATTTGAGCTGGTGTCTGAAGGGTTGCTCACCATCGGAAAAGTGGAGGAGATACTTGAAAACTATACCAGCGAAACCCGGCTGGGAGATTCACCCGCCGATGATATTGTCAGGTTACTGCTCGATCATGACATTATTCATCTTATAGTCGGCACGCGCATCAACTGGGCACACCAGGACCCTGACCAGCCTGTCGAGCTGGAGATCAGGAAAGTAGTTGTAAAAAGGGTAATTAAATTACTGGAGGAGAAATTTTTCAAGGAGGTGAGGCCCGATTATGTATAAAAAAAAGGCTGACCCCAAATGGGACAGCCTCAATTCTTATGAGAAGAATATTTTTTAAACCATAGGATACTTCTTGAATATGGCTTCAGATTTCGACAGAATATCAATGTATTGTGCGCGCTGGTATGCAAATGGATCGTTCAGCATTTTTTTAGACAATTTTCCCCTGATGTCGCTCAGGCTATTGTATTTTTTACCGTCCATCCATTTATTCATCCCCTCGAGAATCTGCGCAATCACCTGGGGCTGGTTTTTGTACACTGTGCTGACCACCTGCACCACATTGGCTCCTGCCAGGATTGTGCTCAGTACATCTTCCGCAGTATAAATTCCCCTGCTGATGCAGATATCGCCGTCGAGGTTACCATACAACAAACCGGCATACCTGAGTGACAGCATACGGTCTTTAGGACTTGTCAGTTCCCAGGGAAAGTAAAACTCTTCCTTTTCAATATCAATATCAGGCTGAAAGAAGCGGTTAAACAATACATATGCATCGGCACCTGCCTCATCGACCCTTTTGACAAAATTCAGGGTATTGGTATAAAACGGACTGATTTTGACACTAACCGGGATTTTGACTGCCTGTTTTACTGCCTTGATTACTTCAAGTTGTTTTTCTTCGATCGAACCACCTGTAACTTCGAAGTAACCGGGTACCGAATAGAGATTAATTTCAAGTGCATCTACCCCCGTTTTTTCGAGTTCTTCGGCATAATCCACCCATGATACATCATACACTGCATTAAGACTTGCGATTACAGGAATATTGACGCTCTCCTTCAGTTTACGGATGTTGAGAAGATGTTCCTTTGGTCCGGCGTGCTCAAGGTTAGGGAAAATCCTGGTCATTTCGGCAGCCCGCTCTTCGTATTCGGTAAGATCTTCTTCAAGTTGAAGGCTCTCCAGTTGAATCTGTTCTTCGAACAATGATTTGTAAACAATTGCTGCAATGCCCGCTTCCTCAAGCTTCTTTACAGCGTCAGGCTTCGCTGACAGATTGCAGGCACCCAGAATCAAAGGATTTTTCAATGGTATGCCCATGTAAGTTGTTGCTAAATTTGCCATGTTCTCAGTTTTTTTTGTGCGATAAATTTCAGTAACATTAACCATATATCCAAACATAAAGTTCACCAATCTGAAAAAAAAATGCCCCGGCATACACCGGAGCATTGATTTTATGCAGATTATATTCTTTTACAGCAAGCTAAGCGTTACGGTGAGTCCGGCCATAACCACAGAAACCATCGTCATAAGCTTAATCAGGATGTTGAGTGAAGGACCTGATGTATCTTTGAAAGGATCACCAACAGTATCGCCAACAACAGCCGCTTTGTGTGCTTCACTTCCTTTGCCACCAAGGTTGCCCTTTTCAATATATTTTTTGGCATTGTCCCATGCTCCACCAGCATTGTTGAGCATAACAGCCAGAGTAAACCCTGAAGTAAGTCCACCAGCCAGCAATCCAACAACTCCGGCAACACCCATAAATGCACCAACCAGAACAGGTACGGCAATGGCGATTAATGAAGGCACAAGCATTTCGCGCTGAGCACCTTTGGTAGATATTTCAACACATTTTGCATATTCAGGCACTGCTGTTCCTTCCATGATACCTTTTATTTCGCGGAACTGGCGGCGCACTTCGTCAACCATTGCACCTGCCGCACGACCAACAGCTTTCATGGTCATACCAACAAATACAAAAGCCATCATAGCCCCGAGGAACAAACCTCCAAGGAACAATGGATTGAAAAGTGTAATATCGTATGCAGCAGAGAAGTCTTTCACGGATGCAAGGGAAATTTTCACAGCCTGCATTCCATCCTGAAGGGGAGGAGCTACATCACGGTAGAAAACATAAGAACCCTTGGTAACAAAACCTTCGCCTGCCATAGCAATTTTATTAAACCACAGACGAACTTCTTCCATGTAGGCAGAAATAAGCGCCATAGCTGTCAGTGCTGCCGAACCAATGGCAAAACCTTTACCTGTTGCAGCAGTAGTGTTTCCTAACATATCAAGAGCATCGGTCCTTTCACGGACTTCTTTAGGCAGATTTGACATTTCGGCATTACCACCGGCGTTATCGGCTATAGGACCAAATGCATCAGTAGCAAGGGTGATACCCAGGGTAGAGAGCATTCCCACAGCAGCAAACCCAATACCATAAACACCCATAGCGAAATGAGTTGCGCCGCCTGATGCCCAGAATGCGCCCATAATAGCAAATACAATTGTTGCAACCGGAACCCAGGTTGAATGCATACCTACAGCTATACCATCAATAATGGTAGTTGCAGGGCCCTGAAGTGCCTGACCGGCAATTCCTTTGGTCGGTTTATATTCGTCGGATGTATAATATTCGGTTGCCTGACCAATAATTACACCAGCTGCCAGACCAATAACAACGGCCCAGAAAATACCCCAGGTTACCCATCCGATATATGCAAGGCCAATCATGGCAATCAGAATAAACACTGAACTTCCGCCAGTACCTAACAGCAATGCATTCAGCAGGTTTTTCTGTGTAGCAGATTCTTTGGCACGAACCATAAAAATCCCGGCAATAGACAGAATAATACCGATAGCAGCAACAATCATCGGGGCAAGCACTGCCTTTTCGATGCTGATGCCAGTATGGTTCAGGGTTAAGGCAGGAAGAGAAGCTCCCAAAGCAGCAGTGGCCAGGATAGAACCAGCATAAGATTCGTAAAGATCGGCGCCCATACCGGCTACGTCGCCTACATTGTCACCAACATTATCGGCAATAGTAGCAGGGTTACGCGGATCGTCTTCAGGAATACCCGCTTCAACTTTTCCTACCAGGTCGGCACCTACATCGGCAGCTTTGGTATAAATACCTCCACCCACACGGGCAAACAAGGCCTGGGTTGATGCACCCATACCGAAGGTCAACATGGTAACGGTAATTTCTACCAGTTTAAATCTGGTTCCATCTTCGGTCAAAGCGCCATTC
>CAYMXK010000055.1:0-16764 GCA_964393915.1 uncultured Prolixibacteraceae bacterium | reverse complement strand
TTTTCCTTATCTGTCAGTAACGATAAGTCGGCTTTAAGGGTAAAGGGCACAAACTCGCTGGCCTTTTGCTTTAACTGATCCTGTGAAATCATAAGTTCAAGTGTATTATCACTGCCTTTCCGGGCACATGCAAAAACCATAAAAACAAGCAGAAAAGTAAATAATCTCTTCATAATCAGGCGATATTTAATTTAATGCCAAAACTATAAAAACTACTTAATTCATAACGTGACACAGGTCATAAAAAATAATACCGCCCTGTGGGTACAAGACGGTATTAAAATATTTTTAGGAAATTATTACATAACCTGTTTGACGGCTTCAATGAGCTTTTGAGCATTGGCATTGGTAGCATCCAGTTTTAACGCACCCTCCAATAACTCCATTGCTTTCTTAAATTCTGCTTTGGCTTTTGCCATTTCAGCTTTATAGGCATCATCTTCGGTTGTGTAGGCACCTTCATTAGCTTTAGTGTTGGCTGTGTTTAAAATTTCTGCTCCCTCGCGATATACCTCATTGCCTTCGGAAACATATACATTGGCTAATGCAGCGGCAATCTTCTTGTCGGTGGGGAATTTTTCATTTCCTGCAACCAGTGCGTCTTTATAACCTTTGGAATCGCCCATGCGATTTAAGGCAGCCGCTTTGTTGAAAATGGCATCCTGAGGGCGAAAGTTTGCTTTGTAGGCATTGTCAAAATATTGGGCAGTTTTTGCAAAATTCTCCAGGCGGAATGCAAGTACAGCCGCATTGAAACTGAGGGCTCCGGTGTCTTCAGTGGAAGTTTCAATCGCTTTTTCAAATGATTGCAATGCCAAATCAAAATTTTTCATTTTATTGTATGCGGAGGCTTTGTATTCCCATGACTTGGAAATGTTGGCACCAGCTTCTATTGCTTTATCAAAATACTTTATGGCAGCCTCATTTTTATCGGCCTGCAGAGCGGCAAAACCAATATTAAAATTGATGGCTGCATCAACCTCAACATCACCCAGGTTGTTCATTGCCTTGTCATACGCATCGAAAGCTTCGGCGTATTGTTTGCTTTTCATGGCTTCATTTGCCTTGTTAATCAATTCAGCGGCATCTTGCGCCAATGCCGCAAAAGAAAGCAAGACAGCGGCTAGTAAAAAAAAGTACTTTTTCATTATTCAAACGATTTTAGTTTATAATTTCTCTTTTGTCGAACCCAAAATTCATTAAGGCTTCAAATGTAGCAATTTAGAATCTAAAAATCCAACAAAAATTTTCAGTTTCAGTTCATTTTTATTACAAAAATGAGCATTTATTCTTCATTTCTTCAAAAACGGTTCCATAATCCGGATATGGTTCACGGATCTGATAAATGTGGATTCGTGTAACTTAGTATGCTTTTAATCATGTCAATGTTGGATTGAGCATAGGGATTACCCGGATCAATTTCAAGGGTTCTCAGAAATGAATTGAGCGCACCACCCCAGTTCTGCTCTTTCTTGTAAATCAATCCCAGCAGATACCAGTGTACGGACATGCCTTCATCAATGCCTGAAAGATATTCACGTGCCTTTTTAATATCGTTTTTTAAAATACAATTGTATACAATTGAATAACGATCATGCCGTTTTTGGGATACCGAATGGCTCTTTAGCAGTAATCCTGCAACCTGTCGGGCGGTGAAATACACCAATTCGCTGGCATTCAACATGGATTCCTCCTGAGAAACGGGACCCTTCACAATGGAGAAAGCAGCATCAAAAAGTTGGTCAACCTCTCCTTCGATGCTTCCTGCAAGCGCAATAACAGGTTTGGCCGCCACTTTTGCCCTGGCAGCAAGTGCAATCGGAGCCTTGAGCGCAAGACTCTGTAGATCTATTCTGCCTTCACCGGTAATCACCCAATCAGCCCACTCCAGATGACGATCAAGGTTCAGAATATCAAAAACATATTCAGCACCCATAACCGGAGTTGCATCAAAGAAGGCCATCAGTGCCGATGAAATGCCTCCTGCGGCACCCATGCCCTGTAAGTCTCGCAGATTTTTGTCTGATAACGACTCCAGTATGCCTATCCAATTCTTAAGGCCCTCCTCTAATCGATCGATCATTTCAGGGTCTGCCCCTTTTTGGGGCCCGAACACCCTGGCAGCTCCATTATTCCCAAGAAGGGGATTGTTTACATCACAGAGTATGATAATTTCCGGGGTACTTCCTGTTTCTGATGGTAACCCGACAGTATGAACCGCATGCAATGAAGTGGCCAGCCCCGGAAGCTTTTTCCCCATTTTATCGAAGAACCTGAAGCCAAGTGCATCCAGCAGGCCTATTCCTCCGTCTACAGTAGCACTCCCGCCTACACCCAGAATTATTCTTTCACAACCCAGGTCAAGAGCTCTTTTAAAAAGCTGTCCAGTGCCATAAGTGGTAGTTTTTTCCGGGTTAAGTTCATCTGCTGAAAGCAGGCTCATCCCTGAAGCTGAGGCCATTTCAATAACGGCGGTTTTTCCGGCCACACCAAAAGAAGCCTCAACCTGGCGGTTCAGAGGATCGGATACACGGATCGTTATAACCTCAGCCTTGAGCGCTTCAATTAATATGGGTCCCGTAAAATCGCCCCCGTCGGCAATAGGCAGCCTCCTGATATTAAATACTGGGGAGACACTTCTGAAAGCGTTTTCAATAATTATGGAAAACTCTGCCGCGCTCAGGCTTCCTTTCATCGTATTTGGTGCAACCAGTATATTCATTTTTTGTCAATGTTTTTATCAGGTTTCCCCCCGGGTGACAGATGAAATGCCTTTAATATTCTTTAGTTTATGGATTAGAAAATCGAGGTGTTCCACGCTGTGGACCAGTACTTTGAGCACGCCCTTGAATTCACCTTTATCAGACTCAACATTAATGGCGCGCATCTGTACCCCGAAATCTTTTGCAATAACATGCGAAATATCTGAGACAATTCCCAGGTTGTCGGTGCCCGTGATATATAGGGAGGTTAGAAATGAACTTCTGCTGTTGGTTTCCCTCCATTTGGTTTTTAGGATGCGGTATGGATACCTTTCGATCATTTGTGGTGCATTTGGACAGGTTACCCGGTGTATCTTAATTCCTTCTTTAATGGTTACAAAACCAAAGATATCATCACCGAAAACAGGGTTGCAACAGGGGGCCAGTTTATAATTTACATTCCGGATGTTGTTGTCTATAATCAGGTAGTCGTCTCCAGAGTCTATCGGAAGATCTTTAATCGCTTCCGCAGGAAATATCTCTTCGAGGCGTGTTTTTACATTTTGTTTTTCATCTTCCTTAATTACCGACTTGATATCCAGGGTATCGATCTTCCCGGTTGAAACCTGTATGTATAACTCAGCCGATGTTTTAAAACCATAATTTTTCAGTAATTTTCGGATGACTTCGTCGCTCAGTTCAAGCTTCCAGTTTTTAAACTTGCGCGCAAGCATCTCCTTTCCATTTGTCGCCTCTCTCTTTTGGGCTTCGTTTAAACTGGCCTTAATCCGGTTTTTTGCTTTTGATGTTACCACAAAGTCAAGCCAGTCCGTTTTAGGTCTTTGGTTATTGGAGGTTTCAATGGAGATGGTATCCCCGTTTTTCAACCGTTGCCTGATTGTAACTTTTCTGTCGTTGACTTTACCTCCAACACACTTGTCGCCCAGATCGGAATGAATTTCGTAAGCAAAATCCAGTATGGTTGCACCTGAGGGGAGCTTTTTTAAATCGCCTTTGGGTGTAAAAACAAAAATTTCGTCGCTGTAGACTGTTTTTCTGAATTCGTCAATAAAATCCATAACGCTTACTTCAGGGTTTTCAAGTATTTCCCGAATTCCTGTAAGCCATTGATCAAGCTCTTTAGCGCTTTTTCCACCTTTGTACTTCCAGTGTGCAGCCACCCCCTTTTCTGCCACTTCGTCCATTCTCCGGGTTCTGACCTGCACCTCCACCCACTTTTCATTGGGCCCCATAACTGTAGTGTGCAACGATTCATAGCCATTGGTCTTTGGAATGGTAATCCAGTCCCTCATTCGCTCCGGATTGCTCTGGTATTCGTCGGTTATAATCGAATAGACTGTCCAGCAATCAGACTTCTCATCTTTGGGTTCCGATTCAAGAATAATCCGTATGGCAAAAAGGTCAAATACTTCTTCAAAGGAAACCTTCTGTTTGTTCATTTTATTCCAGATGGAAAAAACTGATTTTGTCCTTGCCTTCATGTCGAACCGGAAACCCCTTGCGCGCAATTTCTCACCGATTGGCTTAACAAATTCAGCCACAAAGTTGGTCCGCTCTTCTTCCGTATCCTTTAACCTCGAGACTACCTCCAACCAGGAATCATGTCTTGCATATTTGAGGTACAGATCCTGAAGTTCGGCGTTAATCTTGTACAGGCCCAACCGGTGTGCAAGCGGAGCATACAGGTGCTGGGTTTCAGTAGCCACACCAAGCATTGCAGGAGTCGGATAGCGATCAAAATTACGCATGACCTGCAGCCGGTCGGCAATTTTCAGCAGGATTACCCTCACATCGCCGGCAAGCGCCAGCATAAGCATTCTGTAATTTTCCGAATGCAACTCAACCGTGTCTGTACCCAGGGCATTAATCTTGGCCATACCTTCCAGTATCCTGAATACCGTTTGTCCAAAATTAAGCGCAATCTGCTCAGGGGTGGCAATTTTCTGCAGCTTGTGGTACATTACATTGTGAAGGATTCCGGCCACAATGGAATCAGACTCGAGGCCAATTTCATCAACCAGAATGGTGGCCACCTCCAGAGAATGCATTAAAATTGATTCACCTGATATAAAAGTTTGATCACCAATAATATCACAGGCGAACGCCCAGGCTTCCAGGATATCCTTCTGACCCTGATCATTGTATTGCAGTTTTATCTTCTCAAAAAATTGCCCGAAATTGTATTCCAGAGAATTCGATATTTCCATAAGGCGAAAATAAAAAAAAAGGCCACCCATAAGGCAGCCTTTAACTATTTCATTTAATTGACCGGTTATTCAGCTGCCTGGGTTTCATCAACAAAGACGCGTGTACGCATTTCACGGTCGAGCATAAAGATACCGTTGCCCTGGCCACTGATTAACTTGAGGGTATCCAGGATCTCGGTAACATTGGCTTCTTCCTCCACCTGTTCATCGACAAACCACTTCAGGAAACTTACAGTCGCATGATCACTTTCAGCAATCGCTACGTCCATAATCTTGTTAATCCTCTCAGTAACATATTGTTCATGAGTCAGGGTCTTTTCAAAAGCATCGATAACACCGGCAAAATCAGTATCCACCTGATCGATTGCTTTAAGGGTAACCTTGCCACCACGCTCATGTACGTAGCTAAAAAACTTGTTGGCATGAGTCAACTCTTCCTGGTACTGAATAAACATCCAATTGGCAAAACCAGGTAACCCTAAACCATAAAAATAGGCAGACATGGATAAATAAAGAAACGCCGAATATTGTTCAGCATTAATCTGATCGTTTATCGCATTTAAAACTTTTTCTTTTAACATGGCAAAATGATTTTTATATTATGGTCAAAATTACGAAAATGTTTTCAACTTATATGGAATAAATGCCATCTTTTATTAAAATTTAATTTAGAATTATTCCTATTAAAAACATCTGTACTTCCACATTTTCCGGGTCTTACTACTATAATTAGGGCCAAAGAAGATTAATGAGCGACCTTTCTGTTTCTGACAATAAAAATCAGGACAATAAAAGCCACGATCAATATTGCGGGTAAAATAGCCATATTTCTTAAAGTAATATCCGGGCCTGATGTTTCAATGGATTTCCCCATAATAGGCAAAATCATTGAGGTTGCCACAAAACCTGCGCCACCGAGAATTGACATGCCGAGAGCGCCGCTCTTTGGCACATATTCTGAAGCAACACCGATCATAGTAGGCCAGAAATAACATACACCTATAGCAAATACAGCTGCTGATAACAATGTCATTACCGGACCAGTGGATATACTGAGCAGTAACAAGCCGACTGTAGAAATAATTGCCGACCCCAGTAGCACTCCCGCAGGGTTTAACTTATGTATCAGTCCACCGGCAAAATATCTGCCAACTGCCATAATTCCGGTTACAACTGCGAGTATAATCATCGGGTGAATTCCGTTATTTTCGAGCAAGGCATTTATCCATTGTGTGGTACCCAGTTCGGTAGTGGCTGTTAGCAACATACAGAAAAAGATAAATGGGAACAACAAGGTGATTTTATTTACCAGCCTGCCTTCGATAATTATCAAGAAAGCAACAATTCCAACAATAATTAATGGTAAAGAATAGCTTGAAGTTATTGCGGCTGAAATGGTTGCATTGGTGGCCACCATAATCATAAAAATAACTGCAAGGGTTATGGTAACCGGCGCCCCGATATTTCGCATCATTTCCTTGTAAGTAACCCCAGTTGTAACACGTTCTGTTTCCGGAATTTTTTGCCCGAAGAAAAGATAACCATAAATGGCAAGTGGAATAAACAACAGGCCAACCAGTACTTGCCAGGGTAAATTAAGCTTGTCAATTACCAATGCTGCCAATAAACTTCCAACTACAATTCCGCCAGGGAACCAAACGTGAAAGCGGTTAAGCATTTTCGTTTTCTTTTCGGGAAAAAGTGCAGTTACCAGCGGATTACAAGCGGCTTCAACACTACCATTACCAAGCCCGATAAAAACATTTGCAATAAAAAGCGAAGTGTAATCTTTTGCCAGAAGTAACAGTACAATTCCCAGCAAGTGCAACACGAAAGCCATCCACACGATGGTTTTTGTTTTAACAATGTCGATAAAATAACCACCGGCAAACATGGCTACGGCAAAACCCCAGAAGGCGGGACCAAAGGCACGCCCAACCTGTTCCGCACTCAAACCGTAATTGACAATAAAAACACTTTCAATTCTTGCCCTTATGGCAAAAGTAATTGCGGTAACCAGCAAAGCGAGACAGCTGGCAATAAAGAGTCTTTTTTGATTTACATTTTCCATAACTCAATTTAATTTGAATAGTTTTTAGTAAAAATTATAATTATTGATTAAAATGAATTTTATAACATCTGATATTCAGTTAATTAATAGGAGTAAGATATTTTATTGCCTGTGAAATAAGTTGGCGCAATTCTGCCGATTCATAGGCACTGGCACCGTGGCCGGGCTGCAGGTAAATTATGGTTGAATTGTTGTATTTGTTTTCCCAGGCAATAACAGGCGTGCTTTCCGGATGACTGGTTTTTAAGAGGGGCCTGACCTTCTCCCCGACTTTATAATTACCATACACTTCATCAAAAATTCTGAAGTTTTTTATGCCGGCTGTTACCGGATGGTTGGGTTCGACAATCTGCACATCGACCCAAACGTCATGCTTATAGGTTGAAAGCTCGCTTTTGGGCCATAACTCCTTTCTTTTATTCTCTGCATATCGTCCGCCGATTATTTTTTCAAATTCAGGCCATTCCTGATAGGACACAAGTGAATGATGCATAAATATCATAGGTTTACCTGCTTCCGTCAATCGAAGGTATGCAGCCTTTTCTTCCTCATTTATTGGCTGCCACATATCGTAAAAAAGGAGAACATCGTATGGAATTTCTTCCGTAATTGCCAGAAAACGGTTGGCCTCAGGTTGTATAAGAAAATCATAACCAACACCTTCCATTTGATCAAAGATGTTAAAAAAGGCAAGCGTGTCAAAACTGTGTCCACCGGCAATAATCAGAAGAGAACGATTCTGAGCTTGCACAGGTATAAAAGCCACCACAGACAAGATAAAAACCCAAATTACTCTCATTTATATTTTTTTTAATTGGTAACCATAAATTTTTCAGGTGCATTAGATCGTCGGAAAAATAAAGGATCTAAAGATAAAAAATCAACAATAACTAAGCATGCATAGGCCTGATTTTTTTTAGCAGCTAAAAAAGAGTATTACTAGGTTAAAATTCCTTATTTTTGAGCCAACAATGTTTTAAATAGTAATCTCATGAAGCGCAATCATTTTATTTACAATTTTCTGTTGTTGTTGTCCCTGCTGATTATTTCCTCCTGTAATACCACGGACGATGAGGAGTTTCCCGTAACCGTCAACAAATACCTGGTCAATTATTCCCAGGTAAATTCAGCACCTCAGCAAATTGTAAAGTCAATCTTCCAAACATTGGAGCAGGATCCTGCTATGCCTTTTAAATTTTCAGACAAGGTGAAATACGGAGTCTGGGTATATAAAATAAGTTATAAAACCAAGTTCAAGAACAAGGATGTAGTAGCATCCGGAGTGGTTTGCATCCCCATGGCCACCTCCGATGTTCAATTGCCGATGCTCAGCTTTCAGAACGGCACCAATACACTCCATTCCAAAGCCCCATCGGTGAATACGCTGGATAATTCTTTCGCTCTGATCCAGGCGATAACTTCGTTGGGATATGTTGTGGTCATCCCCGACTACCTGGGTTTCGGAACATCATCAGAAATGTTTCATCCCTATCTGGAGAAGGCCTCTACGGTACAGAGCATAATGGATATGTATGAGGCGGTAAAGGAAATGGGTGGTGCAAAATACCTTAACTTCAAGCTCACAAAAGATCTTTACCTGATGGGCTATTCTCAGGGAGCCTGGGCATCGATGGCTTTGAACAAGGAGATTGAAACCATGCATTCAGAAAAATTCAATCTCAAAGGAACGGCAGTCGGAGGCGGGCCATATGATCTTTCGAGCCTGGTAGATGATGTTATGGGGAGGCAAACCTATCCCATGCCAGTCTATCTTGGATACATATTTAACTCTTACATACAAATGGGAACAATCTCTCTTACCTATCAGGATATATTCAATACCCCCTTTGCGGGAGCCATTTCAGGGCTTTATAACGGGCAAAGGGATGCAACATATATAAACAATCAGCTTTCAAACTCTATCACCGAGCTTTTTACAAATGATCTCAGAAAGGATTATAAGACTGCTGAAAAATATTCAACAATTCGTGCGGCCTTAAAAGAGAACAGCGTGGATCCCTGGAAAACCAATACTCCTTTGTTTATGCGACATGGTACTACTGACACCTATGTGCCTATAAGTCAAATGGATAATATGTACGAGGGATTACTGACTAAAGGGGTTGACAGCAAATTCATTGATTACGCCCCGATACCTTTGCACGACCACACTGAAGCCGTGCTTCCCTTTGGCTTCAGCGCTCTGGATTGGCTGATTAATCTGAAGTAGAATTTTTTATTGCCTTTGTAATCTTGTGGATTCGGTAAGGAGTCTTTCCTTGTGCTTCAAAATAGGTACGCATTTGTAACTCAGCCAGAATTCCGATGGTAATAAACTGGATACCTCCCAGTATCAAAAGAATTCCAAGCAAAAGCAATGGCTTTCCCCAGATATTGTGACCCATTATCTTCATCACCAGAAAGTAGATGTTGATTATCATTCCGAGAGCCAGTGTAAGAATGCCTATCTGGCTGAAAAAATGCATGGGGCGCTGCATATACTTTTTAAAGAAGAGCATTAACAGAAGATCGCTGATTACACGGGTAGTACGGCCCAGATTGTATTTTGAATTTCCCGCCCCGCGGGCCCTGTGATTTACGTCAACCTGTGTTAAACGGGTAAAACCCTCCAACGCAAGTAAAACGGGAATGAACCGGTGCAATTCTCCATAAATATGAATGTTTTTTATGGCCTCATTTGTAAATAGCTTCAGGGTGCATCCTAAATCCTTCATTTGGGTACCGGTTGATTTCCTGATGATGTAGTTGGCAATCCTGGAAGGGATTTTCCTGAAAAATACACCATCTCGACGATTAGCCCTGACTCCTGCAACCATGTCCCACTCTTCTTTCTCAGCCAGAAAAAGCATTGATGGAATATCACGGGGGTCATTTTGAAGATCACCATCCATCAAAACTATATATTCACCTTGCGCATGGTCAATTCCTGCCTGTAAGGCAGAACTCTGGCCATAGTTGCGTTTCAGTTCTATTAGAATAAAGCGTTCATCATTGACTTTCCGGATCTCTTTCCTTGTTTCATCCGTGGATGCATCATCCACAAAAATTGCCTCAAAGTCGATCTCTTTCAGAGCAAGCTGTATTTCAGCAGCCAATGGCAAAATATTGGCTTGTTCATTATAAACACAAATTACTACAGATAATTTTTTCATTGGCACGCCACTATTAAATCTTTGGTCAATTGATTCTGCCATAAACCCTACGTATACAGTTTGATAGACTTTCGTCAGGCATTCAAACCTTTATCCATACCACAGCAGGTGCACAAATTTACACATTCGCATTTAAATCTGCACATAGATCAAATGCCATCAAACTTCCAGGAATAGGTAAATTTAATCGTTTGGTACTCCCAGTGCCTCAGTCCATAAATGAAATCGACGGATGCAGCCGAATTTACCCAGTCATGCCTTAGATTCATCGTGGCTACCTGTGGTTTATCCCGGTTAAGATGGTATCCGGAATATCCAGAGAAACTTCCCGTTAATAGCCAGCCAGAGGTTTGAAATTCGACTCCTGCCGCATAATAAAGAGCATCATTTTGCAAAGTACCTTCGTTGTTTGTTTGCCAGCTGTAAAACCCGATAGCAGTAAACGGCCTAAGATCGGACCGGCGAGCGGTCCGGATGTCCTTGGAAAAACTAAAGTCGAAAAAATAACCCGGATTATCTGAAAACCGGGCTGCATCGTATCCGCCTCCTGAAGCTGTCCGGCCTGCCATTCTGAAAAGCGTATTGGGGAATTTCCTGTTGTTGAATACCTGGATCAAAGTGCTGAAATAGAAATCGCCCATAGTAATGCCTCTGCCATCTTCGTTCCGGGCAAATCTTTCGTTGCGGATCTCTTCCGTAAAGGCATAATTTTCAAGGATAACACCATAAACCTCAAAAGCGATTTTACCCTGAGCATAGGGAAGGAACAATTTTGCGGAGATATCCTGTGTCGGGTCACCAGGGTGAAAATGTCGCGCTGCAGAAAAAGAAATTTCACTTTTGTCAGGTATATATCCTTTCCTGACGTCAGGTACAGGAAGCGCATTGGGCCCCAGATAGCCTGGAGAAATGATCATCCAGCGCTTCCAGCCAGGCATTCCTTCCTCCCATCCGTGCAACTCATTCCACCATCCATAGGATTTCTCCTGAGCATTTGTATTGCCAGGGAGAAATAAAGCAGAAATAATAACAAGGAGGGAATTAAAATAAAATCTCTTCATTTGAATAATATAACCTGAATCATTTTTACGCCAGAATCTATCTTAAGATTCTTCATTTCCCACTTTCATAATTATTACAGAATACTAAAGTACAATATATTATGAATAGTTAACTAAATATTCAGTTTACGTCTGATATGATGTGGCACTCCATCTTTGTGAAGCATGATGCTCATGGTTTTGTATTTGTAGTAGGCTTTTGAAGCATAAAAATGGCCATTAAACAGATTGTAGCTACCCCATGAATTTTTCACTTTGTAATACAAATTACCATTCTGATCACTGGCTGTGCCAATAATGTGCATTCCATGGTCATCGGTTGTCTGGAAATTGTCGAAGGCAACCTGCCTGCGTTCCTGTGAGACTTCAATCTCATCAACCGGACCGCTGAACCGGTAGAGTTCTTCTTCCCGCTGACGTTCCGACAGGTTTTCCCAACGGGAAATTTCAGCATCACTCATATCCTCATGGTTTTTTGCCGGCATCACAGCTATGCCCTTGTTGCTCGACATAAAGCCCCTTTCACTGACATCAGCTGCCCAGCCAATGGAGTAACCATTCAGGAGTGCAAAATCAGTTATCTCTTCCAATTCCTCAAGCGGAACGTTATACACCTTATCCCATGACCAGTTATCAGGAATCTCGATAATAAACCTTGAATAAAAGGGATGATGGGTGTAGGAGGTTATTTCGATGTAATCATCCATATTCAAACCGACATAATCGCGGGCAAAACTCTGTGGAGTATATGAATTTCCATTATAATCAAACCTTTCCGGGATTTCACCCAGATAAGAATTAAGAGTAGCTACAATGATTTCATCCCAAACGTGCGATAATTTCCTGTTAGGATTCTTAATAATGGCATCCACCTGATTTTTAAGGAGCTGATCCAACTCTCCATGAACATGCTTTTCTTCTCCGTAATTGAGGCCGCGGTATATTTCCTCCGGCACTATGCCATACTTTCTGATCATGTTGGTTACATCATGAAAAGCTCCGCCAGCCGAAAAATTGGTATTCCCATGCATACGAACGTATTTCTGGGCCTTTTCGAGGTAAGTATGATAAACAATAAACATAGTTGACAAATCAATCGCGGGTTTATTATTTCTCAACATTTCAGATTCGAGAAGGGATAGCCCGGAGAATGACCAGCAGGTTCCTGTGCGGTGCTGGTCTTTTACGGAAGTAGCAGGCAAAACAATTTTATCTTCAAATTTGAATCCTTCCTCCTTAGCATCTTGTGTCTGGGCAACAGCATTAAGTGAATAAAAAACAACAAGTGCTGCAGCCAGCAATAACCTGAAATACCTCATAATGTAATACAAATTGATTTAATGCGCCAAATATAAAAAAAATGCGGTGGCTAATAACTGAGCTTTAAGACGAAAAGATATGCTGTTGAGCAGTTTTCTGTTGAAACATCTGATAAAAACACCAAATATCATTTCCCGGTTTATGAATTGAGGTCATTTAAATATCTCATTAATAACAGCATAACAAATCCTTATGGCGGTGACAATGAACCAGGTGATCGTTCACCATACCGGTAGCCTGCATATGGGCATAAACGATGGTCGACCCTGTAAATTTAAAGCCCCGACTTATCAGGTCTTTTGAAATTAAGTCTGACAGCGGTGTCCTGGCGGGCAATTCTGCCAGGGTTTCAAACTGGTTTACTACCGGCTTAAAATTCACAAATTCCCAGATATAACGGTTGAAACTGCCAAACTCCTCTTGTATCCGGAGAAAACAGCGCGCATTATTTATGGTGGCTTCAATTTTGCGGCGGTTTCTGATAATTTCCGGATTTTGCATCAAACGTTCAATATCCTCGCTCGTGAACCGGACCACCTTAACCGGGTCAAAACCGGCAAAAGCCTTTCGGAATGCCTCCCTTTTCTTTAATACGATCGCCCAGCTAAGTCCGGCCTGAAATCCTTCGAGTACAAGAAATTCAAATAATTTTTGATCTTCATGAAGAGGAACACCCCATTCCGTATCATGATAAGTTCTCATTAAAGCATCACTTCCCGGCCAATCACAACTATTTTCCATATATTCCTGTTTTAAATTCCGCAAAGGTTAAATAAAATTAACCATTTCCGGTCACATGGCGCCAAAATGTTATTTTTGTTTTTTTAAAATCTTGACAGAATGAAGCGAACGGGATTCGTACTCTTTTTGATATTGTTTTTGGTCTTAAGTGCCCAGGCACAACTCAACATCAATCATTATATCAGGGTTGGTCAAACCCGCATATCTATTGGCAATTATGTTGGAGCAATAGAATATTTTAATATTGTCATCAAATTTAAGCCTCATCTTCCCGAGCCTTACTTCTTCAGAGCAGTTGCCAAACACCGGCTGGAAGACTTCAGGGGGGCAATAAACGATTACGACCGGGCACTCTATATCAAACCCTTCTATCCGGATGCATATATGAACAGGGGCATGGCCTACCACGAACTCAGGGATTTCGACAATGCCATAAAGGACTACAACAGGACGCTCGAAATGGATCCGAAGAATGAAGCGGCTTACAATAACAGAGGCATTGCAAAATTGTCGCTTAAGGATGTTGAGGGTGCCATTGATGATTACAACAAAGCGCTTGAAGTGAATCCAACTTCCACAAATGCCCTGATGAACCGAAGCAATGCCAAAATTATTAACAGTGATATCCAGGGTGCTATTCAGGATTTGAACAGCGTTATTGTCATCCGACCGCATTTTGCAGGGGCTTACCTGAACCGGGGACTCGCCCGTTTTGAGCTGAATGATTACGCCTCTGCATTGCGTGATTACGATCAGGCAATCCGTTTTGAACCCGAAAATGCGCTTGCCTTCAATAACCGCGGAATCGTAAAACACAAGCTTGAAGACTATGCCGGCGCCATAATGGATTATGACATGGCCATCAGGCTTGATCCGACCATGGCCAATGCCTATTTCAACAGGGCGATGGCGCGTGAAATTCTGCAAAGACCCGGATTTGATGCTGATTATCAAATAGCTGCTGATCTTAATCCCCAATATGACCTGAGCCGGTTCACACTGAATGCAGAAGAGCTGGCGCAGCAATCCCAGGGCTCACAGCAACAGTCCCAGCAACAGCCCCAACAGCTTGCGCAACAATCACAGAGCTCACAGCAACAGGCTCAGCAACAGGCAAGTGCAGGAACTCAAAATCCGCCGCCAGTAAACGGTCAGCAAGAGACTGAGGAAAGTAAAAATACTTCCATCGATGCTGCAAAAGAAAGGGAAGAAGAGCTAAGAAGGCGGCGCAGATTGAATGTCATTGCTTCCGACTCGAGAAACCTGCCTTCCTCAGAACCGGAGGAGGATGACGGCAGAGTGCAAAATCGCAACATGATCATTGACCTTCAGCCTATTTTCCTGATATCGGCATTTGAACGCAACGCCGTAGATTATGAACGTCTTCAATATTACAGTGTCGTTATAGAATCGATCAACAGGGTTAACAATTATAATCCGTTTCTCACCATCACCAATAAAACAAATGAGGGATTCCAAGGGATTTTCAGCAATTTTGTACTCTTTTTTAATGAAAAAATCAGCATCTCAGAAAATAGTCACAATTTTCTGAACCGAGGCATATTCCATCTGCTGACAGGCAATTACAACTCATCATTAAGCGATCTTAACCGCAGTATTGAAATGGATGATGAAGAGGCCCTCGCCTATTTTTCGAGAGGCAATTGCCGGTTTAAAATGATTGAGCATATCGAATCACTTCCCGATTTTACCAATCAGCTTACCATCGCACTCGAAACTACCCGTTTGCAACAACCCACCGAACCCACCATGTCGAAAATGATTAGTGATTACGATATAATCCTGGAAGATTATGACCAAACCTTAAAACTTAAACCCGGTTTCTTCTTCGGATTTTATAACAAGGCTTTTATCAACCTTCGCCTTAATAATTATGAGCTGGCACTTGCCGACCTTACCACGGCAATAGATTTGGAGCCCGAATTTGCGGAAGCCTATTTTAACCGTGGACTGACCAAAATATTTCTCGATGACATCGAAGGAGGAGCACTTGATCTGTCAAGGGCAGGTGAGCTGGGCTTAATTGAAGCCTACAGCGTAATAAAAAGGTATTGCAATTTTTGACCCAAACATCGTTTTACTTAAACAATAGATATATATGATAATATTTAAAACATTACTAATTAATATTTTAATTTTATCATCACTTGCCATGCATGCACAAAAGAAACCAGCATATAATCTTTTTAATGCCAGGGGGAAAAAGGTAAACTATGGAAAGATGTTGCGTGCAGTTGAAAAAGGTGATGTACTGTTGTTTGGAGAGTTACATAACAATCCCATCGCACATTGGCTGCAGTTTGAGGTTACCAGAGATCTTCACAAATCCCGGCAACTCATTCTGGGTGCCGAAATGTTTGAGGCAGACAACCAGCAGCCGCTAACCGACTATATTGAAAAACGCATAGATGCAAAAGAACTCGCTGCTAAGGCGCGGCTATGGAATAATTTCACTACGGATTATGCCCCTTTGGTAAATTTTGCCCGCGATAATCAAATAAATTTCGTGGCCACCAATATTCCCCGGCCATTTGCAAACCTGGTTTTCAGGCATGATTTTATGGCTCTCGACACCCTCAGTGAGTTGGAAAAAAGCTGGATAGCCCCAATGCCCATTGACTATGACCCTGATCTTCCGGGATATAAAAACATGCTTACGATGATGGGGGGAGGCAAAGGAGAGACTTTCCCAAAGGCACAGGCCATTAAAGATGCCACAATGGCACATTTCATACTCCGGAATTATAAAAATGGCCAACTTTTTATCCATTTTCATGGTACCTATCATTCCGATAATTTTGAAGGCATTTTATGGTACCTGAAGCGGCAAAGAGATGATTTGAATTATTTCACTATCAGCACAGTAGAGCAGGAAGACATAAGAAAACTCAGTTCAGAACATAAAGGAAAGGCAGATTTTATACTGGTTGTAGACAAGAATATGACCAAGACATATTAAGGCAAGGCAAGCCAGGCAATTAGTGTCGTGACACCTTTACCGGGTAATAGCTTATCACAATCACAAATTACTAACAGCAATGAATCAACCTTTAGCAGAGCGACTCAGACCCAAATCACTCGATGAATTCATCGGCCAGGAACACCTGGTTGGGCAAGGTGCCGTTTTGCGAAGGATGATTGAATCGGGCAACATGGCTTCCATAATACTCTGGGGTCCGCCGGGTGTCGGAAAAACCACGCTTGCACGGATTATAGCCAATACCCTCGAAAGATCGTTTTACAGCCTCAGTGCGATCAATTCAGGCGTTAAGGATGTCAGGGAAGTAATTGATAAGGCACAAAAACAACAGTTCTTTAACCGCCCCAACCCTATCCTGTTTATTGATGAAATTCACCGTTTCAGCAAATCACAGCAAGACTCCCTCCTTGGGGCTGTTGAATCAGGTATTATAACACTTATTGGAGCAACGACTGAGAACCCCTCCT
>CAYMXK010000054.1:0-16855 GCA_964393915.1 uncultured Prolixibacteraceae bacterium | reverse complement strand
GGCATTTATGAGGGGACGCACCCTCAGCAATGCTTTCGTTATTCTTGATGAAGCGCAGAATACCACCATCAACCAGTTGAAAATGTTCCTTACCCGAATGGGATTGAATGCCAAGTTTATAGTTACGGGCGATGTTACCCAGATCGACCTGCCCGACCGGCGGCAATCCGGGTTGCTACTCGCCATGAACATTCTCAGAAATATTGATGATATTAGTATTGTGCACTTCGATAATCGTGACATTGTCAGGCATAAACTGGTCAGGGACATTGTGGCTGCCTATGACAAGTATACGGAGGAAAAAGAGGCGTTTATGAAGACAAAGGCTGATACAAATACTGAAAAGGCGACAGAAGGAAAGAGTTAATAAACCGGGCGGCAGGCTAAGGTTTGGGATCAGATGCAGGAGAAATTCCCAGGTATGTAATTCATAATCAATAAGAACAGGAAAATCAAAAAATATAACAACATGACAACACAGGCATTAACAAAAACAGATTTCGAATTTCCGGGACAAAAAAGCGTATACCACGGTAAGGTTCGCGATGTCTATAACATCAATGATGAGTTTCTGGTTATGGTGGTCAGCGACCGGATTTCGGCTTTCGATGTGGTGCTTCCAAAGGGGATTCCCTACAAGGGGCAGGTTTTGAACCAGATCGCCTCCAAGTTTTTAGATGCAACTGCTGATATCGTTCCCAACTGGAAAATTGCCACACCCGACCCCTATGTAACGGTAGGCCATTTTTGCGAGCCTTTCAAAGTGGAAATGGTGATCCGCGGATACCTTACCGGACATGCATGGCGTGAATACAAATCAGGCAAGCGCACTATATGCGGAATACCGATGCCCGATGGGATGATAGAAAACCAAAAGTTTGATGAGCCCTTATTGACCCCGACAACCAAAGCTTCTGAGGGCCACGACGAAGATATTTCACGTGATGAGATCATCTCGAGTGGATTGGTTACCCGCGAAGATTATGAAAAACTGGAAGATTATACCCGCAGGGTATTTGCCAGGGGCACCGAAATGGCTGCCGACAAAGGTTTGATTTTGGTAGATACCAAGTATGAATTCGGAAAGAAAGATGGTGTTATATACCTTATCGATGAAATTCATACCCCCGACTCTTCGCGCTATTTCTATGCCGATGGCTATGAGGAAAGACAGGCACGGGGAGAACAGCAAAAGCAGCTATCCAAGGAATTCGTGCGCCAGTGGCTGATTGCCAATGGTTTCCAGGGAAAGGAAGGCCAGGTAATGCCATTTATGCCCGAAGAGTTTGTGACTTCGGTGACCGATCGGTACATCGAATTGTTCGAGAACATCACCGGGGATGCTTTTGTTAAATCAGACACCAGTGCGTTGTTAAACAGAATTGAGAGCAATGTCCTCCGTTTTCTGGAACAGGTCAAATCATAGCACCAGGAAAGGCCTTTATGAAACGATGAAATGAAAAATATTTTATTGCTGTTGGTGACTGTTACTTTGGCAACATCGCTATTAGCACAGGATGAATTTACGAAAGCTGTAATAGGAGGCCCGGCACCCGGATTTTCTTTCGAGGTGAAACCCGGTGAGTCCAAAATGCTGTCCGATCTAAAAGGGAAAGTGGTTCTTATCACTTTTTTTGCCACCTGGTGCGGTCCATGCAGAGCTGAGCTCCCGCATATCGAAAAGGATATCTACCTGAAGTACGCCGGAAACAGCAACTTCGAACTGTTGATATTCGGAAGGGAACACGATTGGAAAACTGTTAATAATTTCAGGACGGAACACAAATACACCATGCCCTTCTTTCCCGATCCGGAGCGGAAAATCTTTAGCCTCTACGCAGCACAAAATATTCCCAGAAACTTCTTAATCGACAAAACCGGTAAGATTGTCTATTCTTCAGTTGGATTTAATGACGAGGATTTTGGGAAAATGAAAGCAGAGATCGAAAAACAACTTAAGCTGTAAATTGAAAAGCGACATTATTACAAAGGAACAAAAGCAGGTAGCCAGGTTTGCCAAGGCACTCGGACATCCGGTAAGGATATATATACTGCAATACCTTTCGCAGCAGGCCTGTTGTTACAGTGGCGACTTGTCGGAAATATTGCCCATTGCCAAATCTACGCTCTCCCAGCATCTTAAGGAACTTAAAGCTGCCGGTCTGATCCAGGGCGAAACAGAAGCACCACGTATAAGGTACTGCATCAATAAAGAAAACTGGGAAATGGCTAAGGAAATGATGCAGGGTGTTTTCAGTAAATGAAAATTTTTATACCTTTGTTCGTAATTCTACGAACAATCGTTTAAAAACAATTAATGATGGAAATTATTGTGTTAGGGACAGGTTGTGCCAAGTGCAAAAACCTTGAAAAACTCACCCGTGAGGCCGTTGATAAGGCGGGTGTCGCTGCCAGTGTAAGTAAAGTTGAAGACATAATGGATATCATTAGTTACGGAGTAATGGCAACCCCTGCACTTGTTGTAAACGGAAAGGTAGTTGTCAAAGGCCGTGTCCCCTCTGTCGATGAAATCGTTAAGTTGATAAGCGTCTGATTATTTCCAGGCACGCATCGTATGTGGTTATTAAAGGTTTAATTCACTTAAAAATATTTATTATGGGAAAGTTGTTGTATATAGTTATTCTGATGGTGGCAAGTTCTGTTTTCGAACCGGTTTTTGCCCAAAGTACTGCATCCAAACAGGCAGGAGATACCGGAATTGAGGCTTACTATTTTCACAATACCCGCCGTTGCATGACTTGCAATAAAGTGGAAGAGGTAACCAAAGAGTCATTAAAGGCATTGTATGGTGACAAAATTATACTGAAATCCCTGGTTTTTGAAGATCAGAAAAACAAAAAAATTGTTGAAAAGTACAAAGTGGAAGGACAATCTTTGTTTCTTGTAAAAGGCGACAAAAAAATTGACATCACGAATGATGCTTTTATGAATGCCGTCAGGAGGCCTGAAAAATTAAAGGAAAAAATCCAGGAAACTGTTGCATCTCTCAATTGATTCATGTAGCCTTTTGTAGTTTTCTGCACATTTCGGTTGTTATTTTGGTCTACTGATTCACTCCTGAGGACTCCTTGAGTTTTGTCATTCTGCCACTAAGGCACCAAGACCCCAAGAAACACAAAGGTTAATCAACTGACATTCAACTATTAGTGCAGCTTAGTGACTTCGTGTTTTTGTGGCAAATTATTTTTTTTACTATTCTTTGTGGTCTCAACGCTTGAAATGCATTAAATTTGGAGTGAAAACATCTTATCCTACTCTATATTGCGCATTAGGGCATGGGTGAGGAAAAATAAACAACATGAAAACACCATCCATCGGCTTTATAGGAGGAGGCAGGATAACCAGGATACTGCTTCAGGCGTTTGACAACAAAAAAATCAATCTTATTCAGGCTACCGTTTACGACATCAACCCGGAGTCGACCCAAAAACTCAAACAGCAATTTCCCGATATACACGTAGGAACAATTGCAGAAGCAGCGTCGAAAGCTATCGTGATCATCTGCCTGCATCCACCGGTAATCATGGATATGCTGGGAGAGATTTCACCTTATATAACTGAACAAACAGTTCTGGGATCGCTGGCTCCCAAAATTAACAGCGCGAAGATCCTCTCCAGACTTCCGCAGGTGAAAAAAATGGTCCGCATGATTCCCAATGCCACTTCCATTATCAACGAAGGGTACAATCCCATCTGGTTTTCGCCAGGTTTTCCTTCTGATGAGAAGGAGATCATTTTTAAGATGCTCGATTTTTTAGGCACAACCCTTGAGGTGGAAGAGAATGAACTTGAAGCCTATGCCGTGATTTCAGCGATGGCCCCTACCTATTTTTGGTTTCAGTGGAAAAAGCTGGCTGAATTGGGTCAGCAGATCGGACTGGACAGCCGCAATGCCAATGAGGCCGTTTTGCAGGCGATGTACGGAGCCCTTGAAACCTACTTTAATTCACAAATGAGTCCGGAGGAAGTGATGGACCTTATTCCGGTGAAGCCTATCGGCGAACACGAAAAGGAGATTGAAGCCATTTATGAGAAAAAACTTCTCGAATTGTATAACAAACTGAAATCCTGAACTATCAGCCTTGCGAAAAGGGGACAGACACTGTGCCTGTTTATTATTTGTATTGCTTCAGGTTGTTTTTGAACCTCATGTAAAACAGGACTCCGGCGACTCCGAGTCCCAGCAGAAAGCCGTACCAGATGCCATCTGCTCCGGCATTCAGGTAAAAGGCAAACAGCCAACTCGCAGGAAGGCCTACCCCCAGGTAAGCCAAAAAGGCGATCACCATTGGTATTTTTACATCGGCCATTCCCCGGAGGTTACCCAGCATCACTGCCTGCAGTCCGTCGAATACCTGAAAGAAGGCAGCTACAATCAGCAAACGGGCCGCAATTTGTATAACTTCTTCATCGGTGGTGAAAATCAAGGGCAGGTAGTGCCTGAATAGAATAAACACCAATCCCATCAGCGACATAAAAACCAGGACCAGGTGCGAAGAGGCATAGGCTGCTCTTCGCATTGCGGTAAAATTCCGGGTCCCCATCTGGTGGCTCACCCTGATTGTACTTGCCGAAGAAATGCCCAGGGAGATCATGTAAGTGGCCGAAGCGAGGCCAATAGCCACCTGGTGGGCAGCCAGGGGGACTTCACCCAGCCAGCCCATCATCACTGCACCAATACTGAATGCCATCATTTCCACGATGAGCTGCAGGGCAATCGGCACTCCGATTTTAAGAACCTTAATGATATCGGCTATCCTTATTGGTTGGTGATGTGCCATTACCAGGTAACGACGGTACCTGCTCTTACGCAAAATGGCAGCCAGGAATAACGCAGGCATAATTATCCTCGAAATGAAAGTACCCACCCCTGCTCCGGTAAGTCCGAGCTCCGGAAATCCGAACTTGCCGTAAATAAATAGATAGTTGAAAATGACGTTGACGACATTGGCAGTCAGGGTGATCTGCATTGCAATACGGGTATTGCCGATTCCTTCAAAAAATTGTTTGAGGGTAAAAAACGCGATGAATGGAATCATCGAGGCACACAGCCAGAGATAATATGGCCTGGCAGCCTCCAGTACAGCCTGGGTTTGCCCCAGGTAAGGCAACAGGAAATATCCGCCCAGCATCACTATTGTGAGCAGCACTGCGGCGACCTGGTAAGTTATAATTCCGTTTTTCAGCCACTGGGTAGCCTGGCGCAATTTACCCTTGCCGTAGGTTTGTCCGGTAAGCGGTGTAAGTCCGAAAGTTATTCCCATACCGAAGATCATGCCGATCATAAATACATTGTTGGCAAACGAAGAGGCAGCCAGTTCGGTAGTCCCGACCCTTCCAACCATGGCATTATCGATCAGGGCAACAGAAACCTGTCCTAGCAACGACAAAATAACCGGGTAGGCAAGAAGCATGTTTCGGCGGTAGTATGGATAATATTCAGAAATTTTCATGGGCTGCAAAGATATAAACCTTTGTTAGAACGAAAACCAGCATTTTTCGCTCATGCTGCCGGGGTGATTTCTTTCGTGCGCCGGCCTGCAACCCGTTTTTATAATTCCTTGAAATTCCAGGCATTCAGGATACCAGCCTCCAATGGTTTGTTTATTACTGAGCAAAATCCCTTTTCCGGTATCTGCTTCCGGCAGAAATCATACAGGTTTTGCGTCAAGCCGAATTTCTTGATTATGCGCTGAATGATAAACGCATATTTGTTGCCAGCTTGAAAAATACCTGGTGAATCTGTAGATAATGTGTACGATACTACTATTATACAGATATATTTGTGCAAAGAATGATTATAAAGCATAAAAAAAGATCTGATTTCTCATGCAAATGGGATTTTTACAATTTTAAATGCAGTAAAAATTAAAACCTTGAAACTATCAGTTCGAAAAAAAATATAAATCATAAATGTTTTTGAAAAACATACCCCTGATTTTCAAGGTTTAATGAATATATGAATTTTAGTATCTGCTTATCTTTTAAACAATTTTATATTTTCGCCGCCTGAAAGTGGAACAAAAACTGTAAAACTGAAGTGTTAATGAAGCAAATTAAGAAGATTCTTGTGGCCAACCGTGGGGAAATTGCCATTCGTGTCATGCGTACATGCAGGGAGATGGATATCCGGACGGTAGCCGTTTATTCGGAGGCCGACCGCACCTCGTTACATGTTCGTTATGCACATGAAGCCTATTTTATTGGAGCTGCGCCATCATCGGAGAGTTATCTCAACATCGATAAAATTATTGATGCTGCAAAGAAAAGTGGTGCCGATGCCATTCATCCCGGCTATGGATTTTTATCTGAAAATCCCGCCTTTGCAAGAAGGTGTCAACAGGAGGGCATTATTTTTATAGGTCCATCTGCAGAGGTAATGCTCACCATGGGGGATAAAATAAAAGCCCGTGAAACCATGATAAAGTCCGGTATTCCTGTTGTTCCGGGAACCGAAGGTGCCATTTCCGATGAAAAGGAGGCCATTGCAGTTATTAAGGAGATAGGTCTTCCTGTTATGATTAAAGCATCGGCAGGTGGCGGTGGCAAAGGGATGCGGCTGGTGCACCATGAGGCTGATATTGAAAAGTCACTCCATGCTGCCCGTTCTGAGGCGATGACGTCATTCGGAGATGATGCAGTGTATATTGAGAAATATATATCCTCTCCGCATCATATTGAATTTCAAATACTCATGGATAACCACGGAAATGCGGTACACCTTTTTGAACGCGAGTGTTCCGTGCAGCGGCGTCACCAGAAAATGATCGAGGAAACCCCTTCACCCCTGATGACTCCCGAGCTGCGGAAATTAATGGGAGATACGGCTGTCACCGCGGCCAGGGCTGTAAATTACCTGGGTGCCGGCACCATCGAGTTTTTGGTGGACAATGACCTCAACTACTATTTTCTTGAGATGAATACCCGCCTTCAGGTAGAGCATCCCATCACCGAACGAATCACCGGGGTGGATCTGGTTAAGCAACAGATAAAAATTGCCATGGGCAAACCACTGGCATTTACCCAGGAGGACCTTGTGCAGCGCGGACACGCCATCGAATGCCGGATAAATGCCGAGGATCCCGACAACAATTTTATGCCGGCTCCCGGAAAAGTCCACAAAATCAAGGAACCTTCCGGACTGGGTATCCGGATTGACGGATACGTTTATGAGGGATATGATATTCCCATATACTACGACTCGATGATCTCAAAACTCATTGTCTGGGGTAAAACCCGCGAAATTGCCATTCAACGGATGCGCAGGGCATTGTATGAGTATAAAATCACCGGAGTGAAAACTTCGATTAAGTTTCTCGAAAAAATAATGGTTTGCAAAGACTTTGTCGATGGGAAATACGATACGCACTTTATTGAAAACAACAGGGAAAACCTCACAGGCGAAGTCGAAGTTGAGAAGGAAATCGAAGATATGGCAATTATTTCCGCCTATATCGATTACCTGGAAAGACTGGCCAAGGTTTATCCTTCGAAAGAGTTCCAGCCACCGCACAGCCGTTGGAAAAAATCACCACATATTCTTCATTTTTAAATTTTAATTATGTCAGTTGAAATAAAACTCAACAACAGGTATGCCCGCGTTGAATTGTTGGCGCAGGATAATAACCTGTTGAAGATAAAAGTTGACGATACCATATACGATATCGATCTGATGCACACCGACGACGGTACATTTTCCATTATCGAGAATAACCGGAGCCACGACATTGAACTTGTTCCGCTTGACCAGCCTAAAAAGTATCTTGCATATACGCTTTACAAGACTTTTGATGTAGAGATTATTGATGCTGAAACCCGCTATCTGCTTGACCGCCTTGGCGGACAGCTCGAATCAGGACAGAAGACCATCGTATCGCCCATGCCCGGTAAGGTTGTCAGGATTCTGGCCGGGGAGGGGCAGGAAGTCACCAAAGGGCAGACAATCATTGTTTTAGCTGCCATGAAAATGGAGAGTGAATATAAATCAGCAGTAGATGGTGTGATATCAAAAATTCATGTAAGTGAAGGCGATACTGTTGAAGGTAACCAGGTATTAATTGAAATCGAATAAATTTTTCAAATATGGATTTGAAAGGAAAACTTACGCTGCTCGATGAAATGAACCGTTCGGCAGAACTCGGCGGAGGACAGGAGAGAATTGACAAGCAACATACTCAGGGCAAAAAAACTGCCCGTGAACGCATTTTGAGTCTTCTCGATCCGGGCACATTTAATGAAATTGATAAATTGATGACCCACCGGAATTATGATTTCGGCATGGAAAAGAAAAGGATTCTCGGTGATGGTGTTGTAACCGGCTATGGAAAGATCAACGGCCGGTTGGTGTATGTTTTTGCGCAGGACTTTACGGTCTTCGGTGGAACCTTAAGCCGTGCCAATGCCGATAAAATTGTTAAGATACAGGAACTTTCGCTCAAGATGGGTGCCCCGGTAATAGGACTCAATGACTCCGGGGGAGCCCGCATCCAGGAGGGTGTTGAAAGCCTTGCCGGATACGCCGATATCTTTTACAACAATGTAATGTCATCAGGCGTTGTGCCGCAGATCAGCGTGATTTTGGGTCCGTGTGCCGGGGGAGCAGTTTATTCACCGGCCCTTACCGACTTTATTTTTATGGTAAAGGAGACCAGCCACATGTTTGTGACGGGGCCTGAAGTGATCAAGACGGTAACACATGAAGATGTTTCCAAGGAAGAACTCGGCGGGGCAGTAACACACAGCACAAAGAGCGGCGTGGCTCATTTCGTCGGCAAAGATGAGGATCAGACTCTGCAAATGGTCCGCGAACTGGTGAGTTTTCTTCCTTCCAACAATATGGAGGATACACCGGTTAAAACTACGATCGACCCATCAGACAGGGAAGATGCTTCATTGCAGGATGTCGTGCCGGCCGATCCCAATAAACCCTATGACATGCACGACATCATCCAGAAGGTAATCGACAATAAACATTTTCTGGAGGTACAGCCCAATTATGCACAGAATATTATTGTGGGGTTTGCCCGTTTTGCGGGTCATCCGGTGGGGATTGTAGCCAATCAGCCTCAGCACCTGGCCGGTGTTCTCGATATTAATTCTTCCATAAAGGCAGCCCGTTTTGTGCGTTTTTGTGACGCATTTAACCTTCCTATTGTCACTTTCGTCGACGTACCCGGCTTCTTGCCTGGTACCAGCCAGGAATTTGGCGGTATTATCAAACATGGGGCTAAATTGTTGTATGCCTTCTGTGAAGCCACGGTGCCAAAAGTTACACTTATCACCCGCAAGGCCTATGGAGGCGCTTACGATGTAATGTCGAGCAAGCACATTGGCGGCGACGTTAATTTTGCCTATCCAACCGCCGAAATTGCAGTAATGGGACCTGAAGGCGCCATCAATATCCTGCGCAGGGATATCTTATCTCCGGAAGAGAAAACTAAAGCAGTGGAAGAATACAGGGATACTTTTGCCAATCCTTATAAGGCTGCAGCTTTAGGATATGTGGATGAGATCATCAATCCGCGGGAGACCCGCAGGAAGATTATTAACGCCCTCGAAATGACACGGAACAAACGGAAAAACAACCCGGTGCGCAAGCATGGGAATATTCCTCTCTAGTCGCAAATCAGCAATTTATCTGAAAATATAACGGAAATCAGGCTACAGGCCTGTATGAGTCAGCCCGGGGTAACCCTCCGGGCTGATTGTTTCTTAAAACGGCCCTCCTGTCCGGTTTTCGGTCGGGCCTCCTAATCTGCCCTCTCTCCGGCCTCCTCTCCGGCCTCCTCATCGGCCTCCTCACCGGCCTCCTCACCGGTTTCCGATCGCCTCCGATCGGGTTTCCGGATATGCCTTCGGAACTACCTTCGCTGGCTAAAAGTCGGGTCGCATCAAATTGTTACGCATTTTTTTATTATTCTTGTAAATCATCAAAAACAGAATTTAAAATCGTGTCGATATGAGAAAAAATATGATTTCTGCCGCATTGGTCGCATTTCTGCTTCTGCAGGCTTTTGCGGCAACTCCCTGTACCAATTTTTTGGTGACCAGAGGAGCATCAGCCGATGGCTCTACCATGGTTACCTATGCTGCTGATTCACACATACGATACGGTGAGCTCTACTGGAAGCCTGCGGGAAACTGGCCGGCCGGGAGTATGATCACCTTGTACGACAGGGGAACAGCCAGGCCATTGGGAGAAATTCCCCAGGCGCCGGTTACCTATCAGGTAATCGGTTTCATGAATGAACATCAGGTTTCCATTGGTGAATCAACATTCGACGGGCGCAAGGAGTTGCACGATACAACGGGTATTGTCGATTATGGAAGCCTCATGTTCCTTGCGCTGCAAAGGTCAAAAACAGCCAGGGAGGCCATAAAGGTTATTGCCGAACTGATGAATGAATACGGTTATGCGTCCACCGGAGAATCCTTCTCCATCGGAGATCCCAATGAAGTGTGGTACATGGAGCTGATCGGGAAAGGTGTTGATCTGCAGACCGACCGTAAAACCAAACAAACATTCAACGCCAATAAAGGAGCTGTTTGGGTGGCGATGCGAATTCCCGACGGATATATCAGCGCACATGCCAACGCCGCCCGTATAACCACCTTTCCGCTGGCTGATGGAAAAAAGTCTGTTACCAGCAAAGAGATGGACAAAATTTTTCAACCTGATGTAGAAGTGATTTATGCACATGATATTATCTCCTTTGCCCGGAAACAGGGGTATTTTGAAGGATCAGACCATGAATTCAGTTTCAGCGATGCGTATGCACCCCTCGATTTTGGTGCAGCCCGTTTTTGTGATCTCCGCGTGTGGGCTATGTTCAACGAAGTAAGTAACGACATGGACAAATACTGGGATTATGCTACAGGAGATCTCTCGAAAGATCGTATACCCCTTTTCATCAAACCATTACGTAAATTAACTCCGCAGGATTTGATGTCATTTAAGCGGAACTACCTCCAGGGAACAGAACTCGACATGTCGAAAGATGAAGGCGCCGGGCCGTTTGGCCTGCCCTACCGCTGGCGCCCGCTTACATGGGATTACAATGGACAGACCTATGTAAATGAAAGGGTAACAGTAACCCAGCAAACCGGTTTTTCATTTATTGCCCAGATGAGGAACTGGCTGCCCGATCATGTTGGCGGAATTTTCTGGTTTGGCGTTGATGATGCCGGGTCAACCGTATATGTACCCTTCTATTGCGGCATTAACCGGGTACCACACACATTTGCGGAAGGAAACGGCGATATGCTCAGGTATTCCGGTGATGCTGCCTTCTGGGTCTTCAGCCGGGTGGCCCATTTTATTTACCTCTTCTACGACAGGGTGATGCCCGATGTACGTATGGTGCAACAGGAACTTGAAAACAGGTTCGCGGCCTATCTTCCTGCCATTGACATGGGAGCCATGAAATTATATGAAACCGATCCGGCTTTGGCCCGCGAATTTCTTACCGACTATTCGGTAAATGCTGCCAATAATACCGTTGACCGCTGGAAAGAACTGGGCGAGTTTTTGCTGGTGAAATTCCTCGACGGAAATGTGAAACAGGAACAGGATGGCGAATTGCTGCGCAATCCCTGGGGTTATCCAATGCCGCCCCGCTTCCCCGGATATTCTGAAGGCTGGAAAAGGAGGGTAGTGGAAGATGCCGGCGAAAAATTACAACAGAGATAAACATCTTCAGTGGGTATCATTTTCGCCACTGCCTATTGCTTAATTTTCGTACTTTTGATCGCTTAAAATTTTAAGAGATATGCCTGTTCTGAAAAACTTTATTCTTGCCGGACTCACCGGATTGTTTATGTTTTCGTGTGAAAAACCCGCCCCTGAGTTCAATTATACCGATTATGTCGATCCTTACATAGGTACCGATTACCATGGACATGTTTTTCTGGGAGCTAACGTTCCCTATGGAGCGGTTCAACTTGGACCCACCAACTTTGTGAAGGGTTGGGACTGGTGTTCCGGCTATCACTATTCCGACAGCGTGATGCATGGTTTTTCACATACCCATCTGAGTGGGACGGGGATTGGTGACCTGGGTGATGTGCTCATCATGCCCTATACAGGGGTGCTGATGACCGACGCCGGGAAACAGGAGGATATTTCGGACGGATACGCTTCCTACTATTCGCATGAATTTGAGAAGGCAAGACCCGGTTATTACCAGGTGGACCTCTTAAGCTATGGCATATCCGTCGAACTTACCGCATCTGAGCGGGTGGGAATGCACCGGTACCAGTTTCCAGCCAATGAAGCGGCCCGCATGATTGTGGATCTTCATGCAGGTATTGGCTGGGACAAGGTCACTCAGACGAATCTTCGGAAGATCGACAATAAAACATATTCCGGGTACCGCCATTCAAGAGGTTGGGCTCCTGACCAGCGGCTGTTTTTTGCGATCGAAATCTCGGAAGCCCCCGGAGAACTGAATCTGTTTGACGGGGAAGGAAAGGAAATTGACGCTGACAGCGATATCGAAGTCATGAAAGCGGTGTTTACATTTCAGGGAACAGGGAAAAAGGAAATACTGCTTAAGGTGGGCATATCGCCTGTGAGTGAGGAGAATGCGCTGGCGAATATTAAAGCGGAAGTTCCGCACTGGGATTTTGAAAAGGTGGCAGCGGAGGCTACGCAAAAGTGGAACCGCGAACTGGCGAAAATAGACGTTAAAAGCAGTGATGAAGCCCGTTTACGAACTTTCTACACCGCCATGTACCATCTGATGATACATCCGTCGCTGTTTAATGATGCCAACGGTGAATACCGAGGTACAGACAAGGAGGTATACCCCAATCAGGGCTTTAACAATTATACCGTCTTTTCGCTTTGGGACACATACCGGGCGGCACATCCGATGTATACCCTTCTTGACCCTGACAGAGTAAATGATTTTGTGAAATCGATGCTTGCCATCTACGACCAACAGGGGAGTTTACCCGTCTGGCATCTTATGGGCTGCGAAACCGGCACCATGGTCGGTAACCACTCCATTCCGGTTATTGCAGATGCATTTCTGAAAGGAATAGGCGACTTCGATCCCAATAAGGCATTGGATGCGATGATCGTAACTGCCAATCATGATGATGGTGATGGATTGCCTTATGTAGCTGAATTGGGTTATGTTCCGGCTGATAAGACCCGCGAGTCGGTTTCCAAAGGATTGGAATATGCGGTTGACGACTGGGCGATAGCCATAATGGCAAAGAAACTCGGCAGGGAGGATGTGTACAGGGAATTTATGAAAAGGGCCGGTTACTATAGGAATTACTACGATCCCTCCGTGGGATTCTTCAGGGGTAAAAATTACGATGGAAGCTGGAATGAACCTTTCCATCCTGTCTTTACGCTGCACGAACAGGGAAATTATACCGAGGGCAATGCATGGCAATACCTTTGGATGGTACCCCAGGATCCGGAGGGATTGATAGAATTGCTGGGAGGTGATGAGAAATTTGTTTCCAGACTGGACAGCCTGTTTCTGGTCCCATCAGAGCTTAACGAAGGTGCATCTCCGGATATTAGCGGACTGATCGGACAGTACGCCCAGGGAAATGAACCTTCTCACCATACGGTTTATTTGTATGCCTATGCCGGACAACAATGGAAAACCGCCGAAAAAATCAGGTACATTCTCGACCATCACTACACTGATAAACCTGATGGAATTATCGGTAATGAAGACTGCGGACAGATGTCGGCCTGGTATATTTTCTCCTCTCTGGGTTTCTATCCGGTGAATCCGTCCAATTCGGTGTATGTATTCGGGAGCCCGCTGTTTGGGGAAGCAACCATAAATCTTCCCAACGGAAGCAAGTTTACAGTAAAGGCCTCCGACAATACCAGGGATAATGTATATATTCAATCGGTAAAACTCAATGGCCTTCCTTACGAACGGTCATATATTACCCATGCAGATATAATGAAGGGTGGAGTGATTGAATTCACCATGGGGCCAACACCCAACAAGAACTTTGGTTTAGCTCAGGATAGCAGGCCCTGGTCATTGGCAGACTAATTACCACAAAAAATCTGATTGTTTTGAAATTATTACCACTCTTTATGACAGCAATCCTGGTTATTGCTGCAAACATCCTGGTGCCGGCACAGTCTGCCGTGCCTGCCGTACGCATTGAAAAGGCACCTGTAATTAACGGCTTACTCGACGATGAGGTCTGGGCCAAAGCAGAGCCGGTGACTGAGTTTTTCCAGAGGGAACCTAACCCGGGTGCACCGGTTTCCGAAAAGACCGAAGTGTATATCCTGTACGATGACAACAATTTATATTTCGGTTTTCGGTGCTACGACGATCCTGCAAAGATCACAGCCAAAGAGATGGCTCGTGATATCAGCCTGGGGAATGACGACAGGGTTCAGATAATCATCGATACCCATGGAGACCGCCGCACTGCCTACTGGTTTCAGATAGGGCCGCGTGGCTCTATCGGCGATGCCATCGTCAGCGATAACGGCGCCTATCTCAATAAGGAATGGGACGGACTCTGGACAGGAAAGGCGAAAATACTGGATTACGGCTGGGAGGCGGAGATTTCCATACCCTTCAAAACCATGGGTTTCGATAAATCAAATACCCAATGGGGACTCAAGATGATCCGCAACATCATCCGGAAATTAGAGGCTTCCTACTGGCCCGAAGCAAATATCAACACCCACCGTTTTCAGGTTTCTGATTCAGGTATTCTCGATGGTATTGAAAACATTACCCAGGGTGTTGGCCTGGATATTTCCCCTTATATTGTTGGGGGTTTAGATACGCGCAGAGGACTCGACAACGACACAAAACTCACCGGCGGAGTGGATGTATTTTACCAGATAACTCCCGGATTAAAATCATCACTTACAATCAATACTGATTTTGCCGAAACGGAAGTGGACGACCGCCAGATCAACCTGACAAGGTTTAATCTTCACTTTCCTGAAAAGCGTGATTTTTTTCTCGATGGTGCCAATTATTTCCGTTTTGGCATCGAAACGGAGCAGGAAAGTCCGGTGGCCAAAAGTATTATTCCATTCTTTTCACGCCGGATGGGCCTTGATCAAAATGGAACTCCCATACCGATCAACTATGGTGGAAAACTTACAGGCCAGTTTAAGAATTGGAATGTGGGGGTTTTACATATTAACGACGATCACGGTGCAGACAACAAATCCTATTCAGTTGCGAGGTTATCCCACAACGTCGGAAAACAATCTTCGGTCGGGGTAATTGGGACCTATGGGAATTCGCTGGCCGATTCTGACAACATGCTGGCCGGTGCCGATCTGAAACTTGCTTCATCGACCTTCGCAGGAAACAAAAACATTTCATTGCTTTTGTTCGGCTTAAAATCAAAGACCGAAAATATCTCCGGTGATGATGCTGTGTGGGGTGCACAGTTTAATTATCCCAATGACTTACTCAAATTCAGGCTTGGGTATCATGAAATAGGCCAAAAATTCAATGCAGGTGTGGGTTTTGTGCCGCGCCTGGGGATAAGGGAAACCTATGGCGACATTATGGTTGGTCCCCGTCCGGGAAAGTGGGGTATTTTGCAGGTTCTTACAGGCGTATCATTTGACCATATCCTTAACCATGAGGATGTTGTTGAGACACAGGAACTAACTATAACTCCGGTCAAGTTAAGGTTTAACTCGGGAGAAGAAGTTACCTACAATTTGGTTAACCAGCTTGAAAGGTTAACCAACGACTTCAGGATATTTGAAGGAGTTGTTATCCCGGAGGAGAAATACCAATGGTGGTTCCAAACAGTAAAGGTAAAATCCAAGGGAAGCAGGTCCCTTTGGAGCGAGACCAGTTACCGGTGGGGAAAGTTCTTCTCCGGAGACCGGCAGGATATTACTGCTGCATTGAACTGGAAAGTCGCTGTACCGCTGTTTATAGGGGCAAAGTTTCAAACAAGCATGGTTGACCTTCCGCAGGGAAGCTTCACAGCCAATATTTATCAGACCAGTATTAATCTATTGTTCAGCCCTGAAATTACGCTCAATAATTATATTCAGTACGACAATGTAACGGAGCTTGTGGGTCTGCAGTCCCGTTTTCAATGGATTGTAAAACCGGGAAACGAAATTATTCTGGTCTGGACCTCCCGGTTCGCACAACCTGACGGGCAATGGCAAATGAATGAGAGTCTGGCGCGCCTGAAACTTAAATACAATATCAGGTTCTGAGAAGGGAGAGGTAGAAATTAATATTCTGTTGTTTACAGTTTATTAATAAACCAGGTACTGTTGGTTATTGTTACTTGAATTAGATCTTAATAAGTCTTTAATTTCTAATTTTGCAATCTAAAATAATTTTGATGACCGACAAGAATCTACCGTTTGGCAAGGAAAAGCTGGAAGAGATAATCAGCCAGTATCCCACTCCATTTCACATATACGATGAAAAGGGTATCAGAGCATATGCCCGCAGGTTTAACAAAGCCTTCAGCTGGAACGAAGGTTTTAAGGAGTATTATGCCATTAAGGCAGCTCCCAACCCTTATATTATGAAAATACTCCGGCAGGAAGGTTTTGGCATTGATTGCAGTTCAATGGCTGAATTGCAATTGGCCGAGCGTCTTGGCATGAGTGGAGAAGAGATTATGTTTACCTCCAACGATACCCCCGACTATGAATATCGTAAGGCTATGGAACTCGGTGCCATAATCAATCTGGATGATATTTCGCATATCGGATATCTGGAGGAGAATGCAGGTTTACCTGAATTGCTTTGCTTTCGTTACAACCCCGGCAGTCTTAAGGAGGGCAATGTGATTATTGGCCATCCCGAAGAAGCCAAATATGGCCTTACAC
>CAYMXK010000053.1:0-16944 GCA_964393915.1 uncultured Prolixibacteraceae bacterium | reverse complement strand
CGATAATGACGGTGTTAACGGACCCAAAACCACAACTTCGGAGAGTTATAGTTTTATTTTTCCTGACAGAGAGGAATTAACCCAAAAACAAAGCGATGAGTATAACAAAATTGAAGATCTTTTAAAGGAAAGTCAACAGATAGCCAAAGAGCTGAAGGAGGATTTAAAAGACTTACAGTTAAAAAACCTGAATAGTAATATTTCAGATTGGGAAAAAGCTAAATTGGCCGAGGATTTAATGAATAAAAAGGATCATCTCGAACAAGTACTGCAACAGATTGAAAACTCTTACAAGGATATGAACAGTTTTCAAAACACATTTAATGAACAAAGTGAGGAACTGGTAAAAAAGCAGGAACAAATTCAGGAATTGCTAGACGATGTGCTAACTGATGAATTAAAGAAACTCCTGGAAGAATTCAGCGAACTGGCGAAGGAGTTCAGTGATCAGAGGTTGAATCAACTGTCAAATAAAATGGATATTTCTTTTGAAGATTTGTCCAAACAGTTGGACAGAAATCTTCAGATGCTGAAAAAAATGAAGATTGAACAGAATATTCAGAATGTAATAGAACAGGTTAAGGAATTGGAAGAAAAGCAGGAAAATGCTGCGATAAACATTGCAGAAAAGGCAGATTTTGAAGAGATGCAAAAGGAGATGATTTCCGATCACCAAAGTATTGAAGATATTGAAGATCAATTAAATAGTATAATGGAGGAGAATAATAGTCTGGAAAAACCTCTTCTGTTTGATAAGTTTGAAAATGAGTTTAATGATATAAAGGAAAATATACGTAATTCTCTTAACGAACTGCAGCAAAACAATCGCCGTAATTCATCAAGAAGTATGCAAAATACCTCTGAAAAATTGAAAAATATGGCTTTTAGTATGCAGCAAATGCTTAACGCAAACCAGATGGAACAAAATATGGAGAATATCCAGAACCTCAAGCAGATTTTGAAAAACCTGCTTGTACTTTCATTTGAACAGGAGGAAATTCTCATAAACATTGGCCGTACTACAGTAAACGATCCTGTGTGGGTGCCATTAACGAGAAAACAAAGGGAACTTGTAACCCAAAGTGAAGTAATTCGTGATTCTTTGTATGCCCTTGCAACACGGGCACCACAAATTGGAAATGTAGTGAATAATGAGTTAATGGCTATGGCGATTAACCTTGACCGTGCATCGGAACTCATGAATGAGGGAAATATTTCACAGGCTTTGTCCAATCAGCAGCTTGTTATCACTGCTACAAATAACCTGGCTTTGATGTTAAGTGAAATATTACAGCAGATCGAAGATCAGATGAACAGTTCAGAGGGTGGGGAAGGGGAACCACAACCCGGACAGGGTGGAAAGCAAATGAGTATGATGAAGCAACAATCTGAAAATTTAAAGGACCAGTTGCAGAAGATGATCGATCAGATGAAAAATGGAAATCAACCCATGAGCAAGGATATGAGCGAATCATTGATGATGCATGAAATGATGCAGCAAATGCTCAGGGAGCTTATGAATAGCGGAAGTATTGGCGAAGGGGCCCGGAAACAGCTGCAGGATATAGACCGCATACTCGAACAAAACAGGAGAGACCTGATGAATAAGAATGTTAATCCGACCATGGTACGCCGGCAGAATGAAATTTTGACACGGTTGCTGGAGGCAGAAAGGTCTGAAATGGAGCGTGACCAGGATAACAAGAGGGAATCAAATACTGCCGATGAGCAGTTTTACAGTAACCCTGCTTCATTCTTTGAATTCGATCAAAAGCAGAATATAACAATTGAAAATTTGCAAAGAGATAACCTGAAATTGAATAATTTCTATCAGAATAAGTTCAGGAATTATGTAGAAAAATTTAACGATAATGCCCCGTAATCAAAAGGAAATAATTATTAATTCTGAGACTGTTAAGCTCATTGAAGTTGAAAAATTCATCGAAGATGTATTCGAGAGCTATGGTCTTTCCCTGGTGGATTTTCACAGGGCTATCATTTGTGTTAAAGAAGCAGTGACCAACTCAATGGTGCATGGAAATAAACTCGATATAAATAAGCAGGTTAATGTTAAAGCCTACAGATGTTCGAAATATCTATATTTTAAAATAATTGATGAGGGTGATGGCTATGATCACAATATGGTTCAAGACCCTACAGAAACTGCCAATTTGCTTCTTGAAGGCGGAAGGGGATTGTTTATAATAAAAAATATTTGTGATGGTGTTTCTTTTAAAGAGAAGGGTAAGGTTATAGAATTCAAAATCAACTTAACATGAAAAATGTTAGTTTTTTCTTTGAAGAATGCAAAAAATTTTCTTTTGACAGAAAACGAATCACCTCAGATATTAACGACATTATCAAAAGTGAAAATTTCAAATCCGGAAAAGTATCTGTCATTTTTTGCAGTGATGATTATCTTCTGAATATTAACAGAGAATATTTAAACCACGATTATTATACAGATATTATTACCTTTAACTATGGAGAAGAGAATTTAGTGAGCGGAGATTTGTTTATTAGTGTCGAAAGAGTAGCTGATAATTCGGTTCAATACAATCAAACGTTTGAAAATGAGTTATATAGGGTAATATATCATGGAATTTTGCATCTTGTGGGATTTGACGATAAGGAAGAGGCTTCGGAGAAATTAATGAAGTTAAAAGAAGACTTTTATTTAAATAAGTTTGGAAAATAGGAATGACAGGTTTACTACCAGAATATGACGTGATTGTTGTAGGCGGTGGGCATGCAGGTTGTGAAGCTGCTGCTGCCTCTGCCAATTTGGGTTCAAAAACCCTTTTGATCACGATGGACATGACAAAGTTCGGACAGATGTCATGTAATCCTGCAATGGGAGGGATAGCTAAAGGACAAATTGTTAGGGAAATTGATGCTTTAGGTGGATATGCAGGAATTCTTTCTGATAAGACAACCATTCAGTTCAGGTTGCTAAACAGATCGAAGGGACCTGCAATGTGGAGTCCAAGGGCGCAAATTGACCGGATGCGATTTTCTGAGTTATGGAGATGGACCCTTGAAAGCATTGAGAATCTCGATTTATGGCAGGACGCTGTAACCGGTCTTTTATTGGAAGAGGACAGGGTTGTGGGAATCAGAACAAAAATAGGGATTGAATTCAGATCAAAAACCGTTGTATTAACCAATGGTACTTTTCTCAACGGTTTGATACATATTGGCAGGTCTCAACTGGAAGGCGGACGTATTGGTGAGGCTGCCAGCTATAATATCTCCGGACAATTAAGTGAAATAGGTTTTAAAACAGGAAGGTTAAAAACTGGTACTCCGGTCCGGATTGACGGCCGTAGCATTGATTTTGGTGCCTTGACTGAGCAGGAGGGTGAACAGGGACATTACAAATTCTCCTATCTTCCTGAAGTAACTACCGGGTTAAAGCAAAGGTCTTGCTGGATTACCTACACCAATCCATTGGTTCATAATACGCTTGAACTAGGTTTTGACGATTCACCAATGTACAATGGAACAATTCAGAGTACCGGTCCGCGTTACTGTCCAAGCATAGAATCAAAACTCGTTACATTTGCCGAAAAAAGCAGGCATCAACTATACCTTGAACCCGAAGGTGAAATTACAAATGAATATTATCTTAATGGATTTTCATCATCTTTACCCTGGCATGTACAGTTGGAAGCTTTGCGGAAAATCCCTGGATTAGAGAACGCAAAGATTTATCGTCCGGGATATGCAATTGAATATGACTATTTCGATCCCACGCAGCTGCATCACACTTTAGAAACAAAATTGGTAAGGAACTTATTTTTCGCTGGCCAGATAAATGGAACCACAGGTTATGAAGAAGCTGGGGCTCAAGGTATTATAGCTGGTATAAATGCCCATCTGAAGGTTCATAATAATGAAAAGGAATTTATCCTGAAAAGGGATGAGGCCTACATTGGAGTCCTGATTGATGATCTGGTTACGAAAGGGGTGGATGAGCCTTACAGAATGTTTACAAGCCGGGCGGAATACAGAATTTTACTGCGTCAGGACAATGCTGATGAACGTTTAACTCTGATGGCGGCAGAATTGGGATTGGCGAATGCTGAACGTGTGGCATTATTGAATGAAAAAATTACTTTACGTATTGAGATAATAGAATTTCTTAAGAAATTCAGCATTAAACCGCAGTATATTAATGAATTATTGATACTAAAGGGAACCGCTGAGTTGAAACAACCAGTCAAATTGATAGACATATTGTTGCGTCCGCAAATTTCAATTCAAGATTTGGTTACGCATATAGCTCCTTTTAAAAAGCTGGTTTCTGGAATACCTGAGAATAGAAAGGAAGAGATTCTTGACTCTGCAGAAATTTCAGTCAAATATGAAGGTTATATCAGCAGAGAGAAAATCCTGGCTGACAAATTAAAGCGCTTGGAAAATATTGATATTGAAAGTAAATTTGACTATTATAATATATTATCATTATCCACAGAGGCGAGACAGAAATTGGTCTCTGTAAATCCTAAAACAATTGGGCAGGCCAGTCGAATACCCGGTGTTTCTCCTTCAGATATAAATGTCTTGTTGATTATGCTGGGCCGTTAATTGTTCCACGTGAAACATTCAAAACAGATTAATTATGGACTTAAAGAAAACAATCAGAGAAATTCCCGATTTTCCACAGAAGGGAATCAATTTTAAAGATATTACCACAATGCTTAAGGACCCCGGAGCATTTGTTTACGTAGTTGATTCAATTACAGGAAATTTCATTGATAAGGGTATAACCAAGGTTGTTTCTCTTGAATCACGAGGTTTTATTATAGGTGGTGCACTTGCCTATCATTTAAATGCAGGTTTTGTACCTATTCGTAAAAGCGGAAAATTGCCTTCAAAGACAGTTTCAATGGCATACGATCTTGAATATGGCACGGATAAAATTGAAATACATGAGGATGCATTAACTCCTGATGATATTGTTTTAATTCATGATGATCTCCTTGCCACTGGGGGTACTGCCATGGCAGCCCTGCATTTAGTTCAGAAATTGAAGGTAAAAAGGATATATTTTAGCTTCATCTGTGATCTCTCTTTTATTAAATCTGCAGTGAAGGATGAGATTGGGAATTATAATGCGCATGTGCTGGTAACTTATTAAACAATCCGATTTATTTTGGATGGACGTTTTTCAAATAAGAATATTGATGTTCTGAAAAGAATTATCTCTCTTTTACCCGATGATCCTGGTATTTACCAGTACTTTGATAATCAGGGAACCATTATTTATATTGGCAAGGCAAGGAACTTAAAAAGAAGGGTAGGGTCTTACTTCTCCAAAGTCCCCGATAACAGGAAAACTGCTTTGTTGGTTCGTAATATTGCCGATATTAAGCACATGGTCGTCGACTCAGAAGAAGATGCGCTACTTCTGGAAAACAATCTCATAAAGAAGTACCAACCTCGCTATAATATTCGTCTAAAGGATGATAAAACCTACCCTTGGATATGCATTAAAAAGGAAAGATATCCCAGGGTTTTTAAGACCCGCCTGGTAGTAAAGGATGGATCTGATTATTTTGGTCCATATACATCCTGGCTTATAGTCTCGACACTGCTAGAGCTGTTCAGAAAGATATATAAGCTTAGAACCTGTAATTATCTGCTCTCAAAAGACAATGTAGACAAGGGAAAGTATAAATTGTGCCTAGAATACCACATTGGAAATTGCAAAGGACCGTGTGAAAATTTAATCACAGAAGATGAATATAATGCAGGAATCAACGAGATCAGAGATGTTTTAAGCGGCAATATATCAGGCGTAATAAAGCATTTGAAGGGGCTCATGGTTGAACATGCGCGCAATTATCGTTACGAAGAAGCCCAGCAAATTAAAGAAAGATTAACGGCACTTGAAAAATACCAAAGCCGTTCAACCGTAGTAAGCGCATCGATAACAGACGTTGATGTGTTTACAATAAACTCGAATCAAAATCTGGCAGTAGTAAATTATCTGAAAATAATTAAGGGAGCCATTGTACAGACATTTACCATGGAAATTAAGAAAATGTTGGAGGAGAGCGACCAGGATCTTTTAATGTTTGCAATGATTGATATAAGGCAGAAAATTTACAGCAATTCAAAAGAAATACTGGTCCCATTCAGGCCTGATATGGAGTTAAAGGGTATAAAATTCACCGTTCCCCAAAGAGGAGAAAAGAAGAAATTGGTTGATTTATCATTGAGAAATGCCACATATTACAGGCTTGATAAGGAGAAACAGGATGCTTTGACTAATCTTCCTGTCACACCTTCAGTTCGTATACTTGAAACCTTAAAAAAAGATTTAAACCTTTCCGAGGTGCCTGAGCGAATCGAATGCTTTGATAATAGTAACCTGCAGGGCAGTAACCCGGTGGCAGCCTGTGTGGTTTTTATTGATGGGCGACCTGCAAAAAGAGAGTACAGACATTATAATGTGAAAACAGTTTCGGGGCCAAATGATTTTGCATCAATGGAGGAGATAGTTTTCAGGCGCTATAAGCGGCAGACGGAGGAAGAGAAACCTCTTCCGCAACTTATTGTTATAGACGGTGGAAAAGGGCAGCTTACTGCAGCCACAGCGGCGCTCGCAAAGTTAAATTTGCAAGGGACTGTTTCGATTATCGGAATTGCGAAAAGACTTGAAGAGATATATTTTCCCAACGACCAGGTTCCTTTATACCTTGATAAGAAATCTGAATCTTTAAAATTAATTCAGCATTTACGCGATGAGGCTCATCGTTTCGGAATATCCTTTCATCGTCAAAAGAGATCGAAGGATTTTATCACAAATGAATTGGAAGCAGTGAAAGGTATTGGGCCAACCACTGTTAAAAAGTTATTGCAAAAATATAAATCCGTAAAAAATGTAAGGAGCTTGACCCTGGCTGAATTGAAAAGTGAGATTGGGGATCATAAGGCTATACTGATCCTGAAATATTTTGAAAATGCCTCCCTCGACATCTAACCGGATATTGTGTGTTTTCGCAAGTCATGGTTTAACATATTGAATAGTAGTATAATACATGCTAATTAACAATATGAAGTTCTTGCTACTGAATTAATCTTTACTTTACCCGGGGGCTTTGCTTAAAATCTCTAATGAAACGCCCATGAATAAATCACTATTCATAAACGAGTAACCGTTTAACAAATGTTTGGGTGTGCTGCACCATCTTCAGACGCTACAGATTAGCAAATATTTGTAGAAACCTGAAGTAGGGTGAAAGGTAGGTGCAGAGTACCGAAATAATAATTTGTATCATAGGGCACTATATCAAAAAGGACGTAATCGGGAATGGGTTTGGACAGCATTCAAAATATTTTTCACGTGGAACAAATTGATGATACCTTTTTAATATGCCGGCCGGTGTTTTTGATCAACCTCCAGTAATCCCAGGTAACTTATGAATCGTGATTCTGCAATCTCTCCTTTCATATAGGCCTCCTTAACTGCACAACCTGGTTCATGGGTGTGAGAACAGTTATTGTATTGGCAATGGGCAGAGAGACGAAATATTTCAACAAAGTAATGAGAAATTTCCCAGGCTTCCATTTCCAGCATACCATAGGCTTTTATTCCGGGTGTATCTATGATATAGGCACCGAAATCCAGTTCAAACAGTTCCGAAAAAGTGGTAGTATGTTTGCCGGTTTCATGGTAGTTTGAAATCTCCTTTGTTTTCAGATTTAGTCCGGGCTGCAAAGTATTGATGATGGTTGATTTTCCAACGCCGCTGTGACCGTTAAAAACACTTATTTTATTACGCATTAAGGCTTTAAGGTGTTCAAAACCAGTGTTTTGAGTAGCCGATATTTGTATACATTGGTAACCTATCCGTTGGTATATTCCAATGTATTCATTCATTTTTTCCAATTGATCTTTATCATACCTGTCAATTTTATTGAAAACAAGGTTTACAGGGATCCGGTATGCTTCGGCTGAAGCCAGAAACCTGTCAATAAAAGTATATGTGGTTACAGGATAGTTGATTGTTACGATCAGGAAGGCCTGGTCAATATTGGCAGCGATAATGTGTGCCTGTTTGGAAAGGTTCTGTGAACGGCGAATAATATAATTTTTACGCTCATCCACTCCATAAATCAGGCCTACTTTTCTCTGCTGGTCTGAACTGTCTTTCTCCAGAAATTCGAAGTCCACCCAATCACCAACGGTAATGGGGTTGGTCGTTTTAAGACCTTTGATCCGCAGGTTACCTTTTATTTTACACTCATACCGGATGGCATCCTCATCCTTTACTGTGTACCAGCTTCCTGTTGATTTTGTGACAAGTCCTTTTTTCAAGTCTAATGATATTGTTTATTCCCAATCAAGAATGATTTTTCCGCAATTCCCTTCCTCCATGATATCAAAAGCTTCCTGAAAGCGGTCAGCAGGAAGTCTGTGCGTGATTACCTTCGAGATATCCAATCCGGTAAGCAGCATCATTTCCATCTGATACCAGGTTTCATACATTTCACGGCCATATATTCCCTTTAGCGTTAAACCTTTGAATATTAATCTACTCCAGTTAATTTGCGTAGATGTGGGAAGCAAACCCAACAAGGATATTTTACCTCCGTTGTACATATTATTTACCATATCGTTGAAAGCTGAAGGCGATCCTGAACATTCGAGACCAACGTCGAAACCACCAACCATATGGAGTGTACCCATTTTTTCCTTGAGACTCTCTTTGGTAGGATCGATAACCAGAGTTGCTCCCATCTTTGCGGCAAGTTCGCGACGATAGGGACTCAGATCGGTACCGACAACGTTACGGGCACCTGAAAACTTGCATATAGCCGCAGCCATTGCACCGATAGGGCCTCCAATGCCTGTAATAAGAACATCTTCTCCCAGGAGGGGGAAAGAAAGAGCGGTATGGGTAGCATTGCCCAACGGATCCATAATAGACACAATTTCGTCAGGAATCCGTGAGTCGATGTGAAGAACGTTTTTGGCCGGTACTGAAAGATACTCGGCAAAACCACCATCACGGCTTACGCCGATCCCGATTGTATTATCGCAGATATGCTGTCGGCCGCGACGGCAATTGCGACAATATCCGCAGGCAATGTGCCCTTCAACCGTAACCCTGTCACCAACATGGACACCTTTTACTTCGTTTCCTGTCTCGACCACGTAACCCATATATTCGTGTCCGATTATTACGGGTGTTTTTATCGCTTGCTGAGCCCATTCATCCCACTTATATATATGGAGATCGGTACCGCAAACCGCAGATTTGCTGATTTTTATCAATACATCGTTTGGACCTGTAATTGGCATCGGAACATCTTCCATCCAAATACCCCTCTCTTGCTTTCTTTTAACCAATGCTCTCATTTGCGAATATTTTTACAACGAAATTATAAACTAAAAATGGATCTGATGCATACAAATATCATACAACCAGGCATAAAGTGAAAATATTACCTGCCTGCCGGATTGATTTCAAGATGTTTCCCGGAAATGTACCTTACAGGGTACCAGGCTGCAAAAAATCCTATGGATAGAACAACAACTGTAATCATAAGTAAATCAAGTAATAATATTTTTACTGGATAGGCACTTATCACAAAAGAACCATGCCCTGGCAGGGTCAGCAGCTCAAAATTAATTTGGGCCAGGCTTATCAAAACACCCAGAACCAATCCGGCGGCAACTCCGGTTACTGAAATCAGCCAACCTTCGTAAAGAAATATTTTCCTGATAAGATTTGGGCTTGCCCCCATACTTCTCAGTATGGAGATATCCTCTTTTTTGTCAATTATTAGCATGGAGAGGCTCCCGAGAATATTAAAGGAAGCAATAACGAGAATAAAAACCAGAATCAGATAGGTGGCCCATTTCTCCGATTTCATGGTTTTATAAAGCATGTCATGTTGTTGATACTTGTTTTTTACGTGGTAGTTATCCCCTGCATGCTGCTGAATTGTTCTTTGAATGGTCTTAACGGAGGCATTTTCATCCAGTCGGATTTCAATGGCACTCACCCTTGTGCCAGCTTCAAAAAGCCGGGCAGCAAAACTTAGCGGGACAAATACCAGGCGTGAGTCCACCTCTTCCAGAAGGGCAAAAACACCCGTCGGTACAATCAGGTCGTGGTTTAGTGCACTGGTGATGGTTAATGACGGGCGCATTCCTTTTTTCGGTACATAAACATGAACAGGTTCTGTGAAATCCAGTGCAATCCCCAATTGTCCGGCTACCCCCTGTCCGGCTACAGCGTAATAAAATCCGTCTTTTTCGAGACTGAAACTGCCGTCAACCATTAATCCGTCGATCCCGGTTATTGTTCGAAAATTTTCGGGTACACCCTTTATGGTTGCAATGTACTGTCGTGTACCATATTTAAGCAGGGCATTTTCTTCAATCACCAGGGAGTAACCTTCAATTCCGGGAATATCCAACAACAGACTATCGGTAAAATACGAAGGTTCGAACATTTTTCCTTCTATGGGTGTAATTTTCAGGTCAGGATCCAGGGTACTGAAATAGGATTTTATGAGGTCATTGAAACCATTGAAGACTGATAACACAACAACAAGGGCAAAGGTTCCGGTAGCAACCCCTGCTACAGAAATCCCTGATATGATATTAATTATATTCTGTTTCTTTTTCGAAATCAGGTATCTGCGGGCAATAAAAAAAGAAAGGTTCAACTTTTCAGCAATTTATCGATTTTGTCGAGGTAATCGAGACTGTCATCGATGTGAAATTCAAGTTCAGGAATTATTCGTAATTGTTTGGCGACCTTGTTGCCAATTATGCCCCTGATGGGTTTCGTAAGTGCTTTAATGTACCTGAGTGTATCTTCTGTTTTTTCGGCAGGGAAAATACTCAGGTAACATCTTGCCAGGGATAAATCGGTAGTAACGCGAACAACCGTGACGCTGATCAGCAATCCGTTAAATTCAGAGCGAAATTCCCTCAGGAAAATTTCCGCCAGTTCTTTTTGAATCAGACGGGAAACCTTGTTTTGACGGGTTGTGAACTTTTCCATAACTAAATTTTTTCTTTTCCAAATGTACGGTTTTCCATTTTAATTTGATTGAACAAATATCTGTTAAGATCACTTGGCTCTAACACTTGTATCAGATCACAAATTAACTTCATTTTTTTTTGATTACGGTTGTATTTTGTAGAAATCAACAGAATTATTAACACTCAACATCTTGATAATTTGTTTATAAGTATAATCCGTATACAGTTAAAATCATATAATTGATTTTCATAAAACATTATTTTTAAAGCACTAAAAATCACATACACTTTCCGGAACCGCTAATTTATTAACGTTGATATTTCAATATAATATACAGATTGTCAGTTATATAATGCCAATTATAAATTAATTGAGGATAAGATAATGTTAAAATAATTTAATAAGAGAATCAAAAAATTACTTTTGCAACCAAATTTTTAAAATGAAAAATTCTATGAACAAACATGTAAGAAAGTTATCATTGATGATGCTTATGCTGTTTATCAGTATTACAGCAGTATTTTCGCAGGTTACCACTTCCACTCTTTCAGGTAGGGTTGTTTCCCAAACCAATGAAACTCTTCCGGGAGCAGCTATTGTTGCAGTTCACATACCTTCCGGAACCCAGTATGGTACAATTACCAATACCGAAGGTAGGTTTAATATTCAGGGTATGCGACCAGGTGGGCCATACAAAGTCGATGTTTCATTTGTTGGTTATTCTACTTCATCATTTACCGACATTCAACTTTCGCTTGGTGAAAGCTTTATTCTGGATGTATCTATGAAAGAAAGCGTTTTTGATGTTGATGAAGTTATCGTTGTTGGAACTCGCGCACCTGCATTTAATTCTGAGAAAAATGGCGCTGCCATTAATATTGACAATCGTCAGATCAATGCAATGCCAACTATTTCCCGTAGTATCAACGACATTACCAGGCTGACTCCTCAGGCCAACGGTAACACTATTGGCGGTGGTAACTATCGTCAGAATTACATTACTGTTGACGGTGCCCAATTTAACAATGCATTTGGTATCGGTACCAACCTGCCTGGAAACGGGGCTCCGATTTCCCTTGATGCACTTGACCAGATATCAGTTAATATCACTCCGTTCGATGTTCGCCAGAGTGGTTTTATAGGTGCCTCTGTTAATGCTGTAACCCGCTCTGGGGGAAATGAATTTACCGGATCGGTTTATACATATATGCAGAACGAAAAGTATAAAGGAAATAAAGTTGGAAATAATACTCCCTTTGATCGTAATCCATCAAGCTACGAAATGTACGGTATGCGTTTAGGTGGTCCAATTATTCAGAACAAACTCTTCTTTTTCGTAAACTTTGAAACAGAAAACAGCATGGTTCCGGGACCTTCCAGGGTAGCATCAACCGCATCTAAACCGGCTGATTATGCAAACAATATTGCACGTCCGACAGAAGCTGAAATGGATGTGATTAGCAAATACCTGCTTGATACCTACGGTTATGAAACCGGTCCTTATCAAGGTTATTCATTCGAAAGCCCCGGAAGAAAGATGCTTGCCCGTATTGACTGGAACATTAACGAGTTCCATAAATTCAATATCCGTTATAGCTATATGATGAGCAAGGACCCTTCTAATCCCAGTCCTTCATTCTCCCCGTTTTCTTCGCTATACACAGGTAACCGTCAGGCTATGGATGCTTTATGGTTTAAAAATTCAGGATATTATCAGGAAAGAAATTTCAGTTCGTTGTCTGCAGAGCTAAACTCATTATTGGGTGGGGGAAAATTTGCCAATAAACTTCGTTTTACTTACTCATTTCAGGATGAACCGAGAAGTACAGATGGTAAAACATTCCCGTTTGTTGATATTCTGAAAGACAACAGGGTATTTACTTCTTTCGGCACTGAATTGTTCTCATATGGTAACCTTCGTGAAGTAAAAACAATAACGATTAGTGACGATATTTCCTGGTCATGGGGTATAAATAGCTTTACTGCCGGTCTTCAATATGAGCATAATCAAACAAAAAACGGATTTATGCGTTTTGGCTCCAGTTTTTATGTATTCAACTCATGGGATGACTTTGTTAACGGAAATTTACCTCGAAATTATGGTGTAACATTTTCTAATACTCCTGGCTATGCACAGGCTTTCCCAAGGTTTAACTTTGGTCAGTACACAGCCTATATTCAGGACGAAATCAATGTAAATTCACAGTTTAAAGTAACGGCAGGTTTCAGGGTCGATTTACCAACCTATTCGCAGCCGGTTGATGAACATCCCATTATTGCCGGCCTTACTTTTGGCGATAAAAAATACAGCACATCTACATTGCCAAAATCAAGGGTATTGATGTCTCCCCGTGTTGGTTTCAATTATGATATCTTAGGTGACCGTTCGCTGGTGGTTCGTGGTGGATCAGGTGTATTTACCGGCCGTATTCCTTTTGTATGGATTGTTGGCCAGGTGGGCGACGCAGGTATGATTCAAACTACACAGACTTACTCCGGAGCTAACGTTCCTGGTCCTTTCAAGCCAGAAGTAGATGCTTATTATCCCACTACCCAACCTGCTGTAGGAACCATCGTTCCCGGAACCTTTACGATTATTGACAATGATTTCAAAATGCCACAATCGTGGAAAAGCAGTCTGGCTTTAGATGCTAAATTGCCATGGGACATTAAAGGAACTCTCGAAGGTATTTACAACAAAGATTTTAACACCGCATTCTTTATGAACCGCGGTTTAAAAGGAGAAACCAATATGAATGTTTCCGGATATCAGGATAACCGTATTATTTATCCTTCGGCAAATTCTGCCAAATACTATCAATTGCATACCGGTGGAAATATAACTACCCAGGCAGGGACAGGTAACGGGGTATCACCGATAGTTCTCGAAAACAGAAAAGGAGGTCACTATTATTCTGTTACAGCCAAATTGGAAAAGGATTTCGAAAACGGATTTGCTGCAATGGTTGCCTATACGCGTAGCGAAGCCAAAAATCTTGTTGATGGCGGGGGAGATCAGGCCAATTCAGCATGGAATGGCAATCCCAATGTAAATGGTGCCAACAATGCCGAATTGAGTTATGCAAGCTATGTAATTCCGGATAAAATAATCGGATCGGTTTCCTATCGTTTGGAATATTTAAAACACATGGCAACATCATTCTCCTTATTCTATGATGGTGGAGCTCAAGGACGTTTCTCTTATGTGTATTCATCAAATATTGTTCGCGATGGGGCTGGTTCAAATAACCTGATCTATGTTCCTAAAGATCCGTCAGAAATTGTTTTGGTTGATCAGACAGTGGCCGGTACTGTATGGACTGCAAAGGAACAGAGCGATGCTTTGTTTAACTATATTGAGCAGGACAAGTATCTTAAGACGCGTAAGGGACAATATGCAGAAAGAAATGGAGCAATTCTTCCCTGGACAAACAGATTTGATATGAAAATCTTACAGGATTTCTATGTTAATGTCGGAGGAAAACGCAATACTATCCAATTGAGCCTCGATATTCTGAATGCAGGAAACCTGATTAATAAAGACTGGGGAAAGGCATATTTTTTCAATCAAAACAATATCCTGATTCCGACAAACCAGAATGCTGTTGTTGCTGGCGGTACTGTTAAGCCTTCTTATAGGCTTAATCCTTACAACAATCAGATGTTGAAAGAAACCTTCCGGGATAATATCGGATATGCTTCAACTTATTCTATGCAATTCGGTATCCGCTACATATTTAATTAGTCAATTCATAATACCTCTTAAAAAAGGAGCCTTAGGGCTCCTTTTTTTATGGCTCAAACTAACAAAATCCCTGCTTTCTCTCCATAAATCTAATAATAGGTGAAAAATTAATATTGGTTTAAATATCAGATATACTGAGATATATAAAATAAATAAAAAATATTTTAAAAATAATTACTACTATGCGATACAATGTACCATTAAATGTATATATATTTGCAGTACCTAATTCAGTGTATCCGAAGGTAGAGTTTTAAGAAAAGTTCTTTACAGTTTGTAACCAAATGAATATTTCATCGTCATAAAGACAAATTTCAATAACAGGAAACAATTTAATACAACAGAACAACAGAAACATTTTAAGTAACAAAGCCATGAAAACAAAAAACAATGTTCAGAAAACAATTCAACGAATGTCCGTAATTTTTACCCTTGCCCTACTAATCGCCTGCTCTGCTGCTGCATCTGAAACCCGGGGTAAAACAACTCTGACTGTAAAGACAAACAGTAAGGTTCATTTTCAGGTGCCCGCTCAGTTACATGATGCCGGACTGAAACTCGAGTCGTGGATGACCGACGAATCCAACTTTCCTGTGTGTAAAGCTATGGCCGACAAAACAGAAAAAACGGAAATGACAAACAACAACTCTTTGCAACTTGCATTGATCGCTTCTTCTGCAGCTGACCAGCCTTTGCGGCTTCAACCCTGGATGACAAATAGCGTCCTGTGGGATAAGGTTAAGTAAGAATTGTCCCTTAATCAGATATTAAACAAAGATGATACAAATGATTACGATAAATACATCGGGCATGGCCCTAACTTATAGAAAGGAAATATTCACATGAAAATTGAAAACACGAAAGCGCAGATGCGAAAGGGAGTACTCGAGTATTGCATTCTCCTGGTGCTCGACGGAAAACCCTTGTATGCCAGCGATATCATCCAGGAACTTAAGGAAGGCAAAATGATTGTTGTGGAAGGTACCCTTTATCCGCTTCTTACCCGTCTGAAAAACGACGGATTGCTTACTTACAAGTGGGAAGAGTCTACACAGGGCCCACCCCGGAAATACTACGAGCTGACCGATACCGGACGTAAATTCCTTTCTGAACTGGAAGAATCATGGTCCGAACTGGTGGAGGCCGTTTCAAAAATTAAAAGCCATAAAAATTTATAAGTCAACATTTAAATCAGTATTGTCATGAAAAAAACATTCACAATCAATATCAGCGGTACCATATTCCATATCGAGGAAGATGCATACGAAAAGCTGCAAGGCTATTTTATCAAGTTGAAAAATCATTTTGGCAACAGTGTTGAAGCTCGCGAAATTATTGCCGATATAGAAGGCCGTGTAGCCGAACTGTTTCTTGAAAGAACAAAGGGTGACAATAAAGTAATCACCATCGAAATGATCGATGAGGTGATTGTAATTATGGGAACACCCGAAGACTTCGCCGAACAGGAATTGGATGAGGAACCTGTTCCCGGAGTTGGAAGACGTAAGCGCAGGCTTTACCGTAGCCCCGACAGCCGGGTAATTGCCGGCGTATGCGGCGGATTGGGCGCTTATTTTAAAATAGATCCGGTAATTCTGCGTATTATCTTCATATTGCTCATTTTTGTAAATGGAGTCGGGTTAATGGCATATATCATTCTCTGGATTGCCGTACCCAAAGCCCTGACCACTTCACAAAGGCTTGAAATGCGTGGTGAGGAGGTCACGGTAAGTAATATCCAGCGTTCCTTTCGTGACCAGCCGCTGGAGGAGGAGAGAATGACGGAGGATGGACAACCTGCCGCAGATTTTCAACCTGGAAGGTCCGATGAAAAAAAAAGCTATGGTAAAGAGTATACTTCCCGAAAGCGAGTAAGTGACCAGTCTTCTGAGTTGGGGAAAACATTGCTTCGTGGAATTGCCGTTGTGTTTGGTGCTTTTTTTATCATAACTGGTTTTTTGGGTCTCATAGGGCTGATCTCAACTGCTGTAGTTGGACAATCACTGGTAGGAAGCTGGCCCCTTGCATGGTCTCCTGATATTGAAGTTTCCAATGTTTTAGGTCATTTTGTGTCACCCGGCGCCCTGACCATTGGCATCATCTCTTTGGCAGTTCTTCTCGGAATTCCATTTCTGGCCATGTTTTTTGTCGGTACCAAATTGATTTTCAGTTACAAAACCAATA
>CAYMXK010000052.1:0-17056 GCA_964393915.1 uncultured Prolixibacteraceae bacterium | reverse complement strand
TCAAGTAAACTATGGGATTTTTCTGATACGTTATGGATATACCTGATCTGGTCTTCAATCTCCTGCTCTTCTAAATGCTTGAAATTATGTAATAAAATATCTGAAAATCCCAGAAGGGCATTAAAAGAATTTCCCAAATCATGAGACAGGATAGATATGAATTTTTCCTTGGTGGAAATAGCTTCCTTTAGTTGTTCTTCAATTTCTTTGATCTTTGTAATGTCCTGAACAACAGATATCATTGTTTTTTTACCGTTTATTTTTTCAGGAAAAAGTGAACTGATGGCCCGCGCCCACACTGTGTGGCCGTTTTTATGCACAAACCTGAGTTCCCCGGATATTGACTTACGTTTTCCGGAAATAATTTCGTCCATACCTGCAGAAACCCATTCGAGGTCACCGGGATGAATATTGCTGGCAAAATTCTTGCCGATTTCATCTTTAACAGGATAACCATCGATGGATTCAAAAGCATCATTCAGGTGCAGGACATCTCCGTCTTCGTTGCATATAGCGATACCTGCAGGCGAGATATCGAAAATTGTTCGGAACAAAATCTCATTCTTTTCAGATTTCTCTTTTTCCCTGATCAGTTTCAGATCAGATTCGATTATGAGCTTTGCCTGTTCCAGAAAATCGTTGTAGTCTTCATTGTAGTAGTTCTCTTTGTTATCCAGTACGCAAATCGTTCCGAACACCTCCTCGTCAGACCAGAAAATAGGATATCCCAGGTAGGCAATCATATTCAGGTCGACATCGGGATTATTGTCTCTCCATACCGTGCTGTTTAATGCGTTGGGAACAAGCAGTTTGTTCCTTGATGCGATGGCAGTTTCACAATAAAGGCCAAAGGAAAGTTTGACTTTTTCTCCGGCTTCATAGGGATTGTTTGCCGTCTGGCTATTGAGGAATACCTCGATGTTATCTTCATTCAGCCGCATGATAAGCGCGGCTGGTACTTTATAGATCCTGGCCACAGTATCAAGCAGCATTTGCCACCTGTTAATTAAATTGTCAGGATATTCCTGTGTGGGGCCGTGACCAATTTTTACTGTGGCTTTCTCTCCGTTTTTTCTGTTGTTTATGGTAGAAAAGCGATAATGCATGGTGGTAGAAAATTCTGTATGGCAAATATATAAAAATCATTTGCTAAATATATGAATTCTTCTTTTTCTGTAAGATTTTAGTTTTTTTGAGCTTGCACATAATATGGTATAATGATTTGGTTACATGGCGCAGACCAGAAATCGGAATCCTGATTGTCTTACTATGTAGGAAATGTGTACAGATCTGAAATTCAAAAGTTTTCGGATCTTAATGTCAACTTCTACAGCTTATTTTTTAATTACCGGTGTCGCATAATTCCCCTGGTTGGTTAGTACCCTGATCAGATATATCCCGGAATGGAAGTCTGACATCAAAATTGAACTATTGTTAAGGTCTGTTCTGATTACTTTCAACTGATGACCTGAAGCATTGAAAATCATAATGTTTTCAATCTTCTCATTTTCATCAGGTACAAAACGGATATTGAGTGCGTCTGTAAACGGAACCGGATAGCAGGTGAGTTTGTCGGGAGCCGTCGTTATGATTACCGGAGCCTGATGGATTCCTGAATAAATGGTGCTACTTTTCAGTGACGGGGCAGAATACTGAATTACCAGTTTAGCAGCACCTGCAGGAGAGTCTTCGTAAGCAACTGCAGAGCGATTTCCTGTTCCAGAGATAATAAATGCCATACTGTTTCCTGATTTCCATCCGGAAAGGTCAACAATCTCCTGTATTATGGCTTTTAAATCAGGTGACCGCTGGTCTGCCCCGGAAGCCCCTGCCGTTAACCATCCTGAGGGTGTCCACTTAACATTGGCGATGGTTTTAACACGGTTTGCCACATTCTTTTTAGTTGAATTGAAAGGGGCGGCGTTGTCAATCTTTTGCCCGTAAATGCTCAGGTTGGTTACTGCTGTGGTTTTTTGGGATACAGTGAATTGCAGGTAAGCATTTTGAATGACGGATCCCGCTGGCAGGGCAACACTGTTAAAGCGCAAACCTACCCTTTGATTCCCGGTTGCTTTTGAATCATAGACCAGATCAATATCCAGGCTGTTAAGCAGCATCTTTCCGGAATTGTATTCCTCTACATCATCGTTTCCCGAAGAAATGCCCACCGACAGAGATAACGGGGAAGGCAATATGGAAACTTGAAGTATTGCGGAGGTCGCATTCTGGCCTGGATCGGGGGTAAAGCTGAAAACGAACGTACCCGGATTGACTGTGCTGATGGTAGCCGGATCCCAGGTACCTGAGATTCCATTTTTGCTTGCAGCGGGCAGGTCAGGAGCCACAGACCCCTGCATCAGTGGACCGATGGGGTCAAATTCGGGAATAACCGTAGAATTTATCGTGTATTCAACTATCAGTCTGGCGGCAGATGCAGGTACTCCTTCATAGGCTTCTGCCGTACGTGTCCCCGTTCCCCTGATAATTACAGTAATTGCCCCTGAAGGAGTAAATCCGGGACGGTCAACAATTTCCTGAACAATTGATGAGATATCAGGTGTCCGCTGCTTGGCGGAAGATTCTCCCACAGATGCCCAGGCATCTGGTGTCCAGGTAACTGCTGCGTTGGTTATTGTCCGGTCTGAAAGGTTCCTGAATGTGGAAGTAAAGGGAGCTGAATGGTCAGTCGCCTCTCCCCGGATTTCGAGGCTGCAGGCTGAAGAAGTGGCTTCATCGCAGGTAAACTGGATGTGGGCATTGGCAATGGTGGCTCCCGCAGGTATGAAAACATCATTAAACCGTAGTCCCACCGTCTGGTTCCCCGCAGAATTATGAGAATCATATACCAGTTCCAGATCCGTGCTGTTCATGTACATTGTTCCTGCAGCACTCTCTTCCGCATCATCAGACCCCGAAATAATCGCTACACTGCGGATATTGGAACCAGTAGGATTATATACAATCACAGTAGCAGGATCTGAGGTTTTTACTGAACCACTGTTGTCAGTTGCCGTTGCGGTTATCTTGTAAACGCCTTCAGGAACATTGTTCCACAAAAACACATATGGGGCTGAATTTACCTCTCCCAGCAGGTGGGTGCCCTGAAAAAAAGCCACCTTTTCGATGGTACCGTCGGGATCAGATGCAACCGCTGTTATGGTGAGCACGGCAGGAGCTGCAAAAGCTTCATTAGTGGAAGGAGTGGTTATGTTGATAACAGGGGGAAGGTTAGCTGTTCCTCCCTCTATCCAGATGGGGGAAGAGATCACCTCATCGGAATCGCTTTGCTTAAGCTTGACATAGTAATACTCTCCATCGAAACAGTTAATTGTCTCTGTTATGTTGACAGTGTTTGTTCCCGGCGACCAGGTTTTTAGTACTATTCCATTTTTTAAAAGTTGCACCTGAGTGAAATTGTCCCCGGGTACATCTGATGCCTGGATCTGAAGCGAATACGAACTGCCGGGAATAACAGATCCCATTTCATTACCACCGATTTTGAAGGATAATGCCAGTGTTTTATCATATGTAGAGTAAAAACGTCTGGCCTTCAATGCATTCATTATGTCTTCCCGGGTATTTGCGGGCGCAAGGACTGCCAGTTTTGAAGGAGTCATTGTACCCCATGTTCCGGCGTGGTTGTCTTCACTGCCTGAAGCCCCTATTCTCCAGTTTCGTGTGAGCGCTTCATCAAAATATCCGAGCATGCCGTCACTGCCGAAGTATCCATCGGTATAATAATATATGTTAAACCGGTCTGTTTTATTCCACAGCTCCATACCCACGAATTTATCTGATGGTGCGGATGTGAAATTATTAAATTCAACTCCGGTTGAGTTTTGTCTTCCCGGATGGTTGAAAAACGCGACACATTCCCGCGATGATAGCCATTCTGTGAGGCCAGTGAAAGTATTGTACGGAGCAGTTCCCGATTTACAATAATCAGGGGTTCCGATAACTGTCACATGCCCATATGTACTATGTGACCACTCAAAACCATAAAACGCTGTAAATGTTCCTGCCTGATTGATGGAATCAGCGGTTTTCCTGATCTGTGCATATTCTTCAAGTGTAAGTGCATAGTCGTGGTCTGAAAGACTGAAAAAATCGAGTTTTCCATTGTCTCTGGCATAAGTATAGGCAAGGGCGGGACTTCCTTTGCCATCTGAGTAAGCACAGTGATTATGAAGATGGCCATAATAAACATTATATCCACCAATGGCGATTTGTGCGGAAAGGGCAGAAGAAATTACGGAAAGAACTCCTCCCAGTACGAGCAGGCTAATGGTTTTCATTTGGTTTGTCTTTTATGTTGAAGTTTGTGATATCAAAGTTATAACATTTCCGGTTATATTGTCTGTTGATCAAAAATAAAAATCAATATTGCTGATAAATAAGTAGTTGGGATTTTTTGATGATTTTCAGGGGAGAACTCAATGGGTTGATTGCATTGCGTGGCTTCATTGACAACTTAGTTTTGTATTTTTGCTTCAAATTAATGCATCATGAAGCTGGAGCAAAAGAATAAAGTGAACATGCTGCCAAAGGCCGGCAAAATAATATTTATTACCATTGGGATTGCGCTTATAATTACCGGATTTAGGGCGTGGACGCTCTTCGGATATATTTTCAATGAAAATGTTAAGCGCGATTATGTGCTTATTCTTCAACGGGGCAGTACCTTCGAAATGGTTGTCGACAGCCTGGTAAGGAATGATGTCCTGCACGACCTGAAGGCATTTAAATGGGTGGCTAAAAGGAAGGACTATCCGGGCCTGGTAAGACATGGCCGGTTTCAACTGAAAGCGAAAATGAATAACAATGAGGTGGTCAATATGCTCCGCGCCGGATTGCAATCGCCCGTAAACCTCACCTTTAACAATATCCGTTTTCCTGAGCAGCTGGCAGCAATAGTGGCCGGTTACATTGAACCCGACAGCGCCGCGATGATGGCTGTGCTTTCCCCGGACAATGCCCCCAATTATGGCTTTTCGGCCGAAACCTACAAAGCGATGTTTATTCCCAATACCTACCAGTTTTACTGGACTTCGTCCGCTCAGGATTTTACTGACCGGATGAAGAAAGAGTACGACCGGTTTTGGAACGAGGAGCGTCGCCAAAAAGCCGGAGCGCTTGGACTAACCCCTGTGGAGGTAGCTATCCTGGCTTCGATTGTTCAGGAGGAAACGGTCAAGGCCGACGAGAAAAAGCGGGTGGCCGGGGTTTACATCAACCGGCTGAAACGGTCGATGCCGCTGCAGGCTGACCCAACCGTCAAGTTTGCCATGGGTGATTTTTCACTTCAGCGGATTCTCTTTGTGCACCTGGAGGTGGATTCTCCCTACAATACATACAAATATGCCGGACTGCCACCGGGACCAATTACTTTCCCCGAAATTTCGTCTATCGACGCCGTCTTAAATTACGAGAGCCACAACTACCTCTATTTCTGTGCCAGGGAGGATTTCTCGGGATACCACAGTTTCGCACGAACACTTACGGAGCACAACCGCAATGCAGATCGTTACCGCAGAGCTTTGAACGAACGGAAAATATTCAGGTAGGGAAAGGGCTATTGTAATTGAAGCTTGAGTTGGAAGTATGCTAAATTGCCAATTCGAAGCGGGGGTCTTTTTTTCGAAACAGTTAATTCCGGGAGATGATGATGCGGACTGCTTATTGCAGTTTTTTTGCTGCCGGATAATTGAGATTTGATTTGTGCAGCATTGACTTCTTAATCCCCGGGGATTACTTAACCTTCCCGTGCCTTATTTTTATAGGTTGCAGATTTTATTTACGGGTTTTCAGATAGAGATTGCTGTCGCCGTAGCTTAAAAACCGGAATTCGTTTCTGAGCGCATAGTCATACACTTCTTTCCAGTCGTATCCCAGGAAAGCCCCTACCAGCAGCAATAAAGTGCTTTGGGGCTGGTGGAAATTGGTCAGCATCCCGTTGATCAGCCGGAAACGGTACCCCGGGACAATAATGATTGATGTAGTGAAGGCAAGTTGCTCCAGCTGATTGGCTTCCATCAGGCGGAGGAGGTTTTGAACCGCTTCTGACGCGGGCGTCACCGGCTCCGGTTGGTAGGGTTCCCATTGGCCGACATGCATGGGTTTGCCAGTTTCGAACCTTTCAGGATGGAGCCCCAGCCAGTAAAGACTTTCCAGGGATCTTACCGATGTGGTACCTACGGCGATGAGGTGGTTGCGCTGGTTTAACAGTTGCTGCAGGAAGTGACGGGTAACCAGCACCGTTTCGGTGTGCATCACATGCTCTGCCACCTGGTCTGACTTTACCGGCTGAAAAGTGCCCGCCCCCACGTGCAGGGTCAGCTCTTCCATGGTTATATTCTTCTTCTTCAGCCTTTTGAGAACAGCATCCGTGAAGTGCAGTCCGGCGGTTGGGGCAGCAACCGATCCGTCGATTTTGGCATACATGGTTTGGTACCTTTGGTTGTCGGATTCATCGGCCGGCCGGTTGAGGTAGGGAGGAATCGGTATTTTTCCGGCTCCTTCGATGATACCGGCAAAATTCACCGGTTTATCCCACGAAAAGAGGATGATAAACGCGTTTCCCGATTTCTCTTTCATCGCTGCAGTAAGGGTCACTGTTTCTCCGTCAAGGTCAACCTCGAGTCTGAGGGGACCCTGCTTCCATTTTCTGGCGTTTCCCACGAGGCATTTCCATTCCACCTCCCGGGTTTGCTGAAACGATAACTGGTAGTCGGAAGGCAGATGTGGTTCAAGACAGAAGATCTCAATCCGGGCACCGGTTTCTCTCATGAAGATGAGCCGGGCATGGATTACCCGTGTATTGTTGAAGACGAGGAGCGCGTTTTCGGGCAGGATTTTGTCGACCTCCGCAAATACCGATTCTGAAATTTCACCGTCGCGCCATACGAGCAATTTTGACTGGTCGCGTTCCGACAGCGGGTAAAGCGCAATCTTTTCGTTGGGCAGTTCATAGGTGTAATCGCTGATATGGATGGCAGGAATGTTATCTGTCATGACTTGTTGTCCAATTTCCGGTGCAAAAATAGAACGATTTTCGAGTAATCATCACTCTGTCATCCTCCCTGAAATTGTTTTAACTGTTGGAATTAATTTTCTGCATTGATGCTGATGGTTTAACCGAAATTTGTCATCTTAGCGTCATTCTTGAAAGTTCGAAAAACAGATACCATATGAACAAGCTTAAATTTTTACTGCTGGCGGGCGTACTTCCGGTCTTGGTTGCATTTACTGCGTGCGCCCTCCTGAAGCAGGGAAACCAGCAAAATGAATGGCAGTACCTCTTTAACGGCAGCAACCTGAATGGGTGGGTGGTGAAATTCCACCATCACGAATTGGGTGACAATTATGCCAATACATTCAGGGTCGTTGATGGGGTTATCCAGGTGAATTATGATGGATATGAAAATTTTGGCGGGCGATACGGACATTTGTTCTATCACGAACCGTTTTCATCCTATCATCTCAAATTCGAATACCGGTTTACAGATCAGTGGATGAAGGATGCGCCCTCCTATACCTACAGGAACAGCGGGATCATGTTTCATTCCCAGGCCCCGGAAACCATCCTGAAGGAGCAGGACTGGCCTATATCTGTTGAATACCAGATGCTTGCCGCGTCAGGCGACGGAAAGCCCCGCCCTACGGGAAATATGTGCTCCCCCGGCACAGAGGTGGTTTTCAATGGCGAAATGTACCCCGGACATTGTCTTAATTCATCGTCAAAAACCTATCAGTGGGATGAATGGGTGAGCGGTGAACTGATTGTATTCGGAGATTCCCTCGTGATACACCTGGTGAACCAGGATACGGTACTGCAATATATGCAGCCTCAGATCGGGGGAGGAGTGGCCAACCGATACGATCCCAACATCAAGATCGACGGGAAGATGCTTTCCTCTGGTTATATCGGTCTACAGGCTGAAGGACAGGGAGTTGAGTTCAGGGAGATAAAAATCAAAAGGCTCGACTGATCGCATTCAGAAGCGGTGGCAGGAAGAAAGTTGCTGGTGTCAGCCTTACAAAGCATTAATTTCTGCAATGAGAAACAAAATCGTATTTTTGCAGAAAATTGAGAAACAATGTTTAAGATAGGAGACAAGGTTAAATTTCTGAACGCGGTGGGCGGCGGGAAGGTTATAGGGTACGTCAGTCCCAAGGTGGTGACGGTTGAAGATGAGGAAGGCTTTGAAGTCCCCGTCCTGATCACCGAGTTGGTCAGGGATGTCCCTATCGGGAATGTGCCTTCGAGGGGCAGCAGTGCGGATCGTAAGCCTGTGAAAGAGGAGGTTAAAAAGCCCAGGAAAGAGTCGCTTCCGCTGTTTGCCTCTTCGGCCGGCAAGCCGGCAACCACGACCCCCTCCTTTTTTCTCGCATTTGTGCCGGAGGTGCCCACATTGCCCTTATCGGGTGAGATAAAGGCCTGGCTTGTCAACGACAGCCCCAATACGGTACTTTTCCATTTTTCACTGTTGGCGGAAGGTACCTACGTATCTGAGAAATCGGGCCGTTTGGCGCCCTACTCGCGTATTCCGCTCAAAGGTTTTTCGCATTCCGACCTGAGCAATTTCCCTGACTTCGGATTGCAGTTGCTGCCATTTGGAGCGCGAAGCAGTACCCTTTTGCCAGCCCTGGAGAAAACCATCAGGGTAAACCCTGTGAAATTTTATAAAGAATCTTCATTTACGGGAAATTCCTATTTTGAAACCCGCGCTTTTCTCATCAGTCTGAAGGAGGCCGGCTTGTCCCATGAACTGGAAAAGCTGAAGAGCCACGATTTCAGTGCCCCGAAGGTGGCAGCCGAAAGCGGCGATATAAAGAAGCCCGTGCCTCCAAAACGCGAACCCATTGAAATAAAGGAAGTTGACCTGCATATACATGAGTTGGTAGATAATACTGAAGGAATTAGTCCCGGGGAACTGATCGAAATCCAGATGGGCCGGTTCAGGATTGAAATGGAAAATGCCATCAGGAACGGCACCAGGAGGGTTGTGTTTATCCATGGGGTAGGACAGGGGACCCTGAAAAATGAACTGCGCCGGGAACTTGCCAGCCGCTATAAGAAGTATGATTTTCAAGATGCCTCGTTCCGGGAGTACGGATATGGTGCTACGGTGGTGATTCTGAAACGATGAGACGGGTTGCCGTTTTATAAATACTCAATTACAATCTACCATCAATTATTGTTCCGGGCATTCACAGCAACCACAACTTATTGCAAGGTCTGCAATCCCCTTACGGCAGCATTGTATTCAGCAACAACTCTTTTCATGATCACCGCTACAGGGTCCACCCTTGTGATCATACTGGAGACTTGTCCGATTTCCAGTTCTCCGTTGTCGAGGTCGCCTTCGAACATGCCTTTTTTTGCCCTGCCTTTACCGAGGAGGGCGATCAATTCCTCCTTAGGTGCACCGCGGAGTTCAGCCTCTTCCACTTCCTGGTAAAACTTATTTTTAATCAGCCGGACCGGAGCCAGTTTTTTCAGTGAAAGCCGGGTGTCGCCCTCTTTCAGTTGCGTTATGAGATTTTTGAAATCAGGGTGGGCCGATGATTCTTCTGAGGCTGCAAAGAGCGACCCGATTTGCACACCGTCGGCACCCAGCGCCATTGCGGCTGCCATTGCGCTGCCCGATCCGATACCCCCGGCGGCTGCCAGTGGCAGCGAGGTGGCTTGCCTCACGGCAGGGATCAGCGCCAGTGTGGTGGTTTCGTCACGGCCGTTGTGTCCGCCTGCCTCAAACCCTTCTGCAACAATTGCATCCACGCCTGCCTGTTCACATTTGGCGGCAAAATAGCTGCCCGATACCACATGAGCCACAATGATTCCCCTGTCTTTCAGCCAGCCTGTCCATTTGGCCGGACTTCCTGCGGAGGTAAATACGATGGGTACCTTTTCACCTGCGATAATTTCCATTATCTGATCGATTTCGGGATAGAGCAGCGGCACATTCACGCCGAAGGGCTTATCGGTGACCTGCCTGGTTTTCTGAATATGTTCCCGTAAGGTCTCCGGATGCATTGAGCCTGCGCCGATCAGTCCAAGGCCACCGCAATTGCTGACAGCGGAAGCGAGTCTCCATCCGGAGCACCAGACCATGCCTCCCTGGATAATGGGGAGATGGATGGAGAAGGTTTTGCAGATTGGATTCATTGAAAATTTGGTTTAAAAAATTGAAATAAAGGTGACTGAACTGTTAGCTGCAGCAGGTTTGTGGACTTTGATTCCACTTTCGCAGAAATTGGTGTTGGTGCCCCTGATGGAAGAGGGATCAGGTTTTTGGGGATGGGTCCTGGTCATTGTTGGCGAGGAAGTTGGACAGATGTTGGGTGAGACTTTCCTGGGAGAGTCTGCGCATGATAATTCCCCCATCTACCAGGGAGATGTTTCCGGATTCTTCAGAGACTACGATCGCAATGGCGTCAGTAGTTTCGGTGACGCCTATGGCTGCGCGGTGTCTGAGGCCCATGCTCTTTTCCACCTCTTTGTGGGTTATGGGCAAAATGCACCCTGCAGCCACTATGAGATTGTTCTTTATGATGACCGCCCCGTCGTGCAAGGGGGTATTTTTGAAAAATATGGTCTTCAGCAACGGCTGGCTGATGCGTGCATTAAGTATCTCACCGGTATTGATCTGTTCGATTAGTTCCGACCGCCGGACTATAATAATGATCGCGCCGGTTCGGGTGCGGGAAAAGAATGACGCCGTTTCCACCAGATCCGGAATGATACCGTTGTCCCCGGACAACCTTGCACTATGAAAAAGTTTATCGAGCGACAAAAGCCTGGTGATCTGGTTGTGGCTTCCAATATAGAGCAAAAAGCGACGTATTTCGGGATGGAATACGATAATCAGGGCAAGAACGCCAACCCCGATGAATTGTCCGATGATGGAGCTGAGGAGTTCCATGCCCAGCGAACGAACCACCACCCATACCAGGTAGACCAGAAAAAAACCTATGACGATGTTAAAGGCAACTGTTCCCCTTATCAGCCGGTAGATCTGATAGAGCAACGCGGCAACCAGAAGGATGTCCACAATATCAAGAAACCGGATAGTGATAAAAGAGAGCATTGATTGGTTTTAAATTGTTTCCTTCAGTTGAAGAAACAGCCGGATAGCATCAACTGCCTCTTTAACGTCGTGTACACGGAGGATGTCGGCTCCTCCCAGCAAGGACATGGTATTTAAAACGGTGGTGCCGTTGAGTGAATCCTCGGGGCCTGTCTCCAGTACTCTGTAGATCATAGACTTACGGCTGATGCCGACCACTACGGGAAGCTGAAAGACCTTGAGGGAATCGAGGCGGTTGAGCATCTGGTAGTTGTGCATGATGTTTTTCCCGAAACCAAATCCCGGGTCGATGAGAATATCGGTTACACCATATTTGGTAAGTTTTCTCACGCCGTCGCTAAGCGAGTTGGAAACCTCGCGCACCACATCCTGGTATTGCGGATTTTCCTGCATATTCAGTGGTGTTCCCTGGATATGGGTAAGAATATAGGGGACCTGCAGGTGGGCAATGCTTTCAAACATTTTTGAATCGAGTGTGCCTCCCGAAATGTCGTTTACAATAACCGGCCCGACTTCATCGATAACCCTGACGGCTACCCATGAGCGAAACGTATCGATGGAAAGCGCCACTTCCGGGAAATGCTTGCGGATGGCAATTGCTGCGGGCAGCAAAAGGTCGAGTTCCTCCTTCATGTTGATCATGTCAGATCCCGGCTTTGTTGAGACAGCTCCCACGTCGATGATTGACGCCCCTTCAGACAACATCAGCTCCACTCTTTCAAGCATTTCAACTTCTGTGGATAGGGTCCCTCCATCATAAAAAGAATCAGGGGTAAGGTTGATTACGCCCATAACCGAAGGTATCGACAAATCGAGCAAATATTCTCCCAGGTTTATGCTGCTTTTTCTTTTGATAAACTTGCCGGCAGATTGAGTAATAAGCATACAAAGATGGTTTTTATGAATTTACTATGCATGTGCAAATGTAAAACAAAACCCATGAAGTTGCTCATTTTTTCCTATTTTTATAGCCTTAAACTGACATTTGCATGGATAATACCATTCTTCAATACGAGAAAATAATGGCGTTGTGCCGCGATATTTTCGTGAAAAAGATGCTGGACTATGGCACAGCATGGCGAATCTTACGTCCCGGGTCCATCACCGACCAGATATACATAAAAGCTCAGCGGATCAGGAGCATCGAGGAAAAGGGCACAAAAAAAATTGAAGAGGATGCCAGGGGAGAGTTTATCGGCATCGTCAACTATGGCATTATCGGGCTTATTCAGCTTGAGTTGAAACCCTCGGATGAGGAGCTTGGGCCGGAGAATGCAAAGACGCTGTATGACACTTGGTTTGGCCGTGCAAAAAGCCTGATGGAGGCCAAGAACCATGATTATGGCGAGGCCTGGAGAAATATGCGGATCAGCAGCTACACCGATCTGATTCTGATGAAGTTAAAAAGAACAAAGCAGATTGAGGACAACAAAGGGCAAACCATTGTCTCCGAAGGCATTGACGCCAATTACATGGACATGATCAACTACGCCGTTTTTGCCCTGATTAAAACAGAATTTGAATAAAAAAGGCCCGTATATATGAAAGCATTTGGACATTTGGCGCGTATTGTTATCGGAATAACCTTTATTTTTTCGGGGTTTGTAAAAGGAATCGATCCATGGGGGTCTGCCTATAAATTTATCGATTATTTTATGGCCATGGGCATTGAAGGGCTGGCGTGGGCGGCATTCCCTCTGGGGGTTTTGCTTGCCTTTGCCGAATTTCTGATCGGGGTAGCCATGCTCTTTGCCATCAATGTAAGGTTTTTCAGCTGGGGTGCCCTGCTTTTTATGTTGTTTTTTACCCCGCTTACGCTCTGGATAGCCATAGCCAATCCGGTCACCGACTGTGGATGCTTCGGCGACGCCTGGGTGATAACCAACTGGGAGACCTTCTATAAAAATGTGGTACTCATCATCCTGTCGGTGGTAGTATTTCTTCAGCGGAAGAAACTTAAGCCCCTTATGGGAAAACTCGACCCGGCTTTGGGGTTTCTGGTCATCGGCGCATATATGGTGGTAGTTGGCTGGTCGTATTACCATGAACCGGTGCTCGATTTCAGGCCATATAAGGTGGGGGTAAATATTGTTGAGGCGATGACCATCCCTGAAGATGCCCCGCACGATGTGTATGAAAACATTTTTTACTATCGGGATAAAAATTCGGGTGAAGTGAAGCAGTTTACCGAGGATAACTATCCCTGGCAGGATACCGTGAACTGGGTGTTTGACAGCATGGACGAGCCACGTCTGATAAGTCAGGGCTATCGTCCACCGATCAAGACATTCAATGTCGAAACCCGGGATGGTGATAATATCTATGACTTTTTTCTTTATGACGAGAAATATGTTTTCATGTTGATTGCCTATGATATCAACAAATCGAGCCGTAAAAACCAGCCAAAGATCAATGAGCTGGCCAACTGGGCTATAGGTGAAGGCTATTCCTTTATCTGCCTCACTTCGTCGTTGTTTTCCGAAACCGACCGGTTTGTGGAGGAGACAGGTGCTCCGTATGAGTTTTTTAATGCCGATGAAATCGACCTGAAAACGATGATACGTTCCAATCCGGGACTTCTTGTCCTGAAGGGGGGTACCATTGTAGCCAAATATTCGCGCAATGATATTCCATCGCCCGAAGAATTTAAGGCAGAGTTCCTGAAATAATAGTTAAGACCTCTGCATGTCCGGTCAGCAAATGGCTCCCATAACCTCAGGCTTCTTAATTTTAGCCGTCGAAATATTTAATAATCAGATTAAAATCAATACAATGAGAAAGAAAATTGTTGCAGGCAACTGGAAGTGTAATACGACTGTTCAGGCAGGTGTTGAATTGGCAAAAGCTGTAATGACAACCATCAGTGCTTCAGGAGATCCCGAAGTCCAGGCTGTGGTATGTCCGCCTTTTGTTCATATTACCAAAGTAATTGAAACCGTTGATAACAAGCAGGTTAAAGTGGGTGCCCAAAACTGTGCAGCTGAGGCAAAAGGTGCCTACACCGGCGAAGTCTCGGCAGAGATGGTGAAATCGACAGGTGCGGAATATGTGATACTTGGCCACTCTGAGCGCCGCGAATACTATGGTGACAACAGCGCCGTCCTCAACAAAAAAGTGGCATTGGCACTGGCAAACGGGCTTACCCCCATCTATTGCTGCGGTGAGCCTTTGTCTGTCCGGGAGGCTGGTACACAGAACGAATATGTGAAAAACCAGTTGGAAGAGACTGTTTTCCAGCTTTCAGAAGAAGATTTCAGGAAACTGGTGATTGCTTACGAACCCATCTGGGCCATTGGAACCGGTAAGACGGCCAGTTCGGCACAGGCACAGGAGATGCACGCCTATTTACGCAGTGCCATTGCCGGAAAGTTCGGAGCTTCAGTTGCTGATGACACATCCATTCTCTATGGTGGAAGCTGCAATGCGGCCAATGCTAAAGAACTTTTTGCCAATCCTGATGTGGATGGCGGCCTTATTGGCGGTGCTGCACTGGATGCAAACAGTTTTCTGGCCATTGTAAATGGGTTTAGGGCATAGGTGAGTTTTTATCTTTAGCCACCGGGGCAGGTAGCCACCAAGGCATTTAGCCACCAAGACATTTAGCCACCAAGGCACCAAGACACGAAGGAACACCAAGATTTTATATGGTACTTGGTGTGTTGGCGATTTTTTGGCATAAAAGAGATTAGATGGCCATGTGTTAAAAAATAAATAGCCACTAAGGCACCAAGACACGAAGGAACACCAAGATTTTAAATGGTACTTGGTGTGTTGGTGCCTTGGTGGCAATAAAATGAATTCTCCTGGCAATAAATGAAGTCACCAAGGGAAAAAATCAGGAATTATGGATACGATCAAGATAACTGTTTCAATGGAACCTGCCGGGCAATGGGTTGCCGATGTGCTGATGGCCGGAATGGCGGAAGTTGGTTTCGATACCTTCGTGGAAACTGACGGCGGTTTTGAGGCTTATATTCCGGAAAACCTTTACAACAGGGAATCTCTTGTGGCGGTGATCGGGGAAGTGTCCGGAGAGACTGTCATCCGCTTTACCGAAGAAACCATTGCAGCCCGCAACTGGAACGAGGAATGGGAAAAGAACTACTTCCGTCCGCTGGTCATCAGCGATCAGGTGGTTGTGAGGGCTCCTTTTCACAGCGATTATCCGAAGTGCCGGTACGAAATCGTCATTGAGCCCAAGATGGCCTTCGGAACAGGAAATCATGAGACCACCTCCCTGATGATGGAGGTTATACTTGAACTTGATCTTGCAGGAAAGAGGCTGCTTGACATGGGCTGCGGGACAGGTATCCTGGGCATTCTTGCTTCCATGACCGGAGCAGGGCCCGTTACGGCAATCGATATCGATGAGTGGTCATACAACGCCACAGTCGAAAATTCGGCGTTGAACAACATCCTGAATATTACCGCCATCATGGGCGATTCTGGTTTACTGGGCAGCGAAGCTTTTGAAGTGGTACTCGCCAACATCCAGAAAAACGTGATCCTGAATGACCTGCCGGCATACAGTGGGGTGCTGCAACCAGGCGGGCAGATGCTGCTCAGTGGCTTTTACAGGACCGATCTCCCCGATATCAGGAAAGTGGCGGAGTTGAATGGTCTTATTTTTAAGGAATTCCGTGAACGCAACAACTGGGTGGTTGCGATATTCACTAAGCCGTAATGCTGGAGCTACATGCCTGTTTCCCCGGAACTTTCCGTACCCCTTGTAAATTCCCAGATTTCCATATCCCTGATATCTTTACCATCTATTACAAACCGCAAGGCCGTCTGTACTTTATGAAAACCCTTTCTGCCGGCGGCCCCCGGATTAATGTGCAGAAGGTCGAGTTTTTTGTCGTAGATTATCCGGAGGATGTGGGAGTGTCCGCAGATGAATAGTTTGGGGGGATTTCTGAATATTTCCGATTTTACGCTGCGGTCATAGTGTCCCGGATAGCCGCCAATGTGTGTCATCCAAACATCCACTTCTTCACAAAGGAACCGAAGGTGCTGTGGCCAGGTAACCCGCACGTCCTGGCCGTCGATATTGCCGTAAACCGCCTTCAGGGGTTTGAAAGCCGACAGCAGGTCAGCCGTTTCCGCGTTTCCGATATCTCCGGCATGCCATACTTCATCCACATTTTCTAAAAAAGCAAGCAACTTTGCCGGCAGATCACCATGCGTGTCGGAGAGCAATCCTATACGTTTCATTTTTCGGGAATTATGGTTTGTTGATGGGCAAAATAAGCTAATTTTGGGGGATAATACATACTGAAATGAAACGAATTGTAACGGTGCGACATGCAAAGGCAGTGCCCTATGGGTACGATGATGATTTTTACCGGAATCTTACCGACAGAGGAGAGCGCGATGCGGACAAAATCAGTGAACATATGAAATCAATGAAATTGTTGCCTGACCTGATGGTTGCCAGCCCCGCAAACCGGGCGTGGAAAACAGCCATGATATTTGCCGGAAATTTCGGGTATCCTGAAGATAAAGTAGTTAAAGTGAAGGAGATGTACATGGATTTTACTACCGGTGAATTTCTTGGGTATGTGCAGGAGTTGCCGGATGAGGTCTCCACCGTTTTTTTCTTCGGTCATAATCCGGGGATTGCTTATTATACTGACAGGCTGGCGAACAATTTTAACGGCGATATGCCTACCTGCTCGACGGTAGGCATCGATTTCGGGGTCGAAAAATGGAGGGATATTGAAAGTCGCTCGGGGAAAGTGGCGTTTCATTTTCTTCCAAAGATGTTTTGATGATTAAAAGCCGGAATGGTAGCAGCAAGACCTTTTATTCAGGGTAGGTATACCCTGTAAGTTGTTCGGATACTTTCCAAAGGCGGGAGGCTACTACCGGGTTCTTGGATAATTTACTCGATCCAACGATTCTGGGATTCCCCCGCATTTCATTCCAGCCATCGGGGCCGTAATATTCGCCCCCTTTTGATGCTG
>CAYMXK010000051.1:0-17597 GCA_964393915.1 uncultured Prolixibacteraceae bacterium | reverse complement strand
CACCTAAACAAAACTATTCACCTGCTGACTAGGGTTCAGCTGGTGAATAGTTTTGATACGCTTGAAAATTATTGAGCAGGTGAACCAAAGTCACCAGCTCAATCTAAAAATCAGGGGCGTTTCCCTGCTCGGGAGCAAGGAGAAGGTACAGTGGTCATTATCAGAAGAAGGACTCAAAGTAAAACTACCCTCATCAGCCCCGGATGAAATGGCTGTAGTTTTGAAGATAAAGATTTGATCGTCTGGTATAATAAGCAAATAAATTTCTTAAACATACAAATCAGCAGAACACTTATTAAAAGTTTTTAATTTCATTCCAATTTTACAGAATAAATCCGATATTGGGAATCTCTAAATAAGCCATTGCCGGGAAAGAATTTCCGGAAACATACATTAATCAAACATCATTCCTGTGATGAAGAGATACCTGGTTCTGCTGATTTGTATTTTTCTATTTTCCTCAGGCCTGAGGATATCCGGATTTGAGCCCGGAACCCGATACTGTAAGATGCGGTTCAATGATCAGGGAAGTATTACGTCTCTTTTTTCGGCAAAGGTAACCATGACGGGGTTCTCCCGTCTTAAAGCTGAGGGTTAATCAGCAAAAGATTAACACGTAAAATTACATCATAACACCATAAAATCAACTGAACGGTTACACAATGAAATATATACATGACGAATTCAGCCAGTATGCTTCAGGATTTGAACAGGAGTTGCACAACAACATCCTGGCATACTGGATCAGATATGCCGTTGAGAAAGAGGGCGACGGTTTTTACGGAGCGGTTGACCTTCTGGGAAATCCTGTTCCGGGGGCTCCAAAGTCCTGCGTCCTTAACGCAAGAATTCTCTGGACTTTCGCTGCTGCAGCCAAAGAATCCGGAAATCCGCAATATGGCATAATTGCCGACAGGGCTTTTAACGTTCTCAACCGGGATTTTGCCGATGCACAGTACGGAGGATATTTCATGAGCATTTCTGCCGGCAATCAACCGCTTGACGATATCAAACTTACTTATGCGCAGGCATTTGTTCTTTATGCACTGAGCAAATATTATGAATTCAGGCCGTCGGTTGAATTGATGGACCAGATAACAGCCTACTTTTATTTCCTGGAGGAGAAAACCAAAGATCCGGGGAACATTGGCTATTTTGAGGCCTTCACCCGCGACTGGCAGATTTATTCCACCAACAGGATGGCCGACAACAACGAACCCCGATCCATGAATACCCACCTGCATATACTTGAGGCCTACGCGGCGTTTTACAACATCTGCAAAGAAAGCCTGGTGGCACAGCGACTCCGTGAATTACTTGAACTTTTCCTGGACAAGATCATACGTCCTGTCGGGCACCTCGGAATTTTCTTTGATGAAGCCTTCAACGAAGCAGAAGCATCTAAAGGTACCTGCTCCTTCGGGCATGACATTGAAGCCAGCTGGCTGTTATGGGAAGCAGCCGAAATCCTTAATGACAAGAACATTATTGAAAGAATGAGACCCCTTTCCGTCAAAATGCTGGATTCCGTTGATCGTGTGGGTATTGATAAGGATGGCGGACTTTTTCTGGAATCCACCCGCTTTGGCAGCCACCTCAGAACCAACAAACACTGGTGGCCGCAGGCAGAAACACTGGTTGCCCTTATGAATGGATTTCAGCTGACAGGCGACCCAAAATACTGGGAAAAACTAAAACTCAGCTGGAATTTTATCGACCAGCATGTGATTGATCATGAACATGGGGAATGGTTTTCCAAGGTAAGCCGCCTCGGTGTTCCTTACCTTTCCGAACCGGAAGATGACCCATCCCCATATTACCGCAACGACTGGAAGATCGATCCCTGGAAGTGCCCCTACCATAACGGCCGTGCGATGATGGAACTCATCAGCAGAATACGGAAAGTTACAGATGCAATAAAAAACTAAAACCATAAATATGAAAAGCAAGACATTATTGATATTGATTCTGTGCTTCATATCAGTACATTTTTCAAATGCAGACAATCTGCTCAAAAAACTATCCGGACTGACAGCAGGCCAACAGCATTGGCTGGAAGGTTTTCTGCAAAATACAGGCGGAAATGAATTTTCTTACCACAGCTTCCGGAATGATGTGACCAAAAGTCTGATCACCCGGGCAAAAGACGGGAAAATGGATATCAGCTGGGAAACAGAAGCGGTTCCGGGAGATTTCAAAGGCGGGAATGCCGGTTTTGTCTGGATGGCTGCCCTTGACCTGACGCCGCAGGAGGTAATTTTCGACGTATTTATAAATGGAGAAAAACGGTTCGAAATTGCTGCCTCAGAGAAGCAGTCGTGGCAAATTGATTCCGGAGATGGCGGAGTGCTTTCATTTCTGGCTTTGGAGACCGACCAGCACGGCGACGCCCATGGCTATATGACCCTGGTTGCCCCGGAGAGCTGGCTGAAAAAAGGGGCGGCACAAAATATCCGCATTACCGGAAGGGCTCACAATGAGAATACCTGGATCATCATCTTCCAGGCGACCGACGCCCTCTCCTTTCATTTAAACTCCCTGGAATACAATGCCTGGATGGAAATGGAACTGGAGAAAAAGGGCAATCTCTTTAATGCCTCCATCAAGGCACCCTTCACGCTGGCAGGCAAAAAGCTTGAATACACATCCGGAAGGACAAAAGGATCAGTGGTGTTAACCGAAAAAGACGGCTATGCATGGGGAGAATTCCAACTGCCGGCGTCAGGTGAAAACCGCCCCTTCACCCTCAATGATCCAATGGGGGAAATTTTTATGGTGGAGGCCCTGGGCCTTGAATTCAATACATCCCGGCTATTGTCCAGAACAGTCCTGCTGAATGAATGCAAAGTGGCAGACAACAAAATCCTGCTGTCGTCCACACGGAATTACCAGCCAAAAACAGTTTCCCTTCTGCTCGAATTATCAGGATCGGTGCTCAATAAAGGCGAAATCCTGCTGATGAATTCCAGCCACCAGGATATTGCCTGGATGGATTCGCCGGAGCAATGCATCATTGAAAGGGATACCATGCTGATCACCCCTACGCTTGAAATGGCCGGAAAGGATTTGAATTACAGGTTTGACTTCGAGCATGCGCTGATGCTGAAAGAATACATTCACCGTCATCCGGAATCGAAGGAACTTATACGGCAAATGCTTTCCGACGGCAGGATCTCCTGCGGGGCAACCTATATTCAGCCGTACGAAGAGATGTATTCGGGTGAGGCCCTGGCCCGCCAGTTCTACTTCGGATCAAAATGGCTCAAGGATGAATTCGGGTACGAGGCAAAGTTATACTGGAATCTCGACGTACCTGGCCGTACCTTGCAGATGCCACAACTGATGAAAAGGGCTGGCGTCGACTATTTAATGATCAGCCGGCAGGAAAAGGGCCTGTACAATTGGTTCAGTCCCGACGGATCTACCGTTGCTGCCTGGTCTCCCGGCCATTACGCCGACGCTTTTACAGCACTGCAGCGTAACTTTTTCGAAGTGGCTCAACTGCTTGCCGGAAGTTCCCTGGAGTGGGAAAAATTTTACGGGCCACATAGCACAAAACCCGCCATTCCGCTCCTTTCCTCCTGGGATATGAGTCCGCCCAAGGATTACAGCCACCACATCGCCCAATGGCACAACATAAAAGAGTTGCAAAATGCCGCAGGCAAGAATGTTCCAGCCCCTCTTCCGTCCATTCGCGTTGCCTCGGCACCGGAGTTCTTCGACGCAATGATGGCCAATGGAGCGACATTAAAAAACATACACGGAGAGCGTCCCAATATCTGGCTATACATCCATGGCCCATCGCACCAGAAGGCCATCAAAGCCAGCAGGGAAGGGGATATCCTCCTGACGATGGCCGAAAAATTTGCAACAGCCAATGCACTCTCCGAAGGGTCATTCCTCAATTACCCCGAAGAGCAGTTAAGAACAGCCTGGGAGGCCAAGATTTATCCCGACCATGGCTGGGGCGGAAAAAACGGGGATATTACCGATGCCATTTTCTGGCAGAAATATGAATTTGCCAAAGCTGAGGCTGAAAAGGTTCTCGACAAAAGCCTTGGCGAACTGGCCGCAAAGGTGGCAACAGCCAGCGGTAAAGGTCGCCCGCTGGTGGTATTCAACAGCATGCATACCAGCAGGACCGATCCCGTAGTCGTGCAGGCCAGATTCGAAAAGTCAGCCGCTCAGGATGTTATCCTGAAGGATGCTGATGGCCAGTCAGTTGAAGTACAACTAACCGATGTGGCAAAGTATGAGGATGGCTCAATGAAGTCTGCCACGCTGCATTTCACTGCTGTGGATGTACCCTCCATCGGCTATGCCACCTACTATCTAACACCCGCTAAAACAGCCCGGCCAGATCCAGGTGCAGGCTTCCGGGGAGAGGCCGAAAACCGTTACTATCGTCTTAAGTTTGGAAAGGGCGGATTAACATCCATCCTGGACAAAGAGCTGAACAGGGAGCTTGTGCAGTCAGGCAAGTTCAACGCCGGCGAAGTCTTTACCATGCAATCGGAAGGCAATGGCGCCGGAGAATTTGCAGATGTGCAGAAACCCGACATGCGCGGCTTCGACCGGACTGGCAATTACGACACCCGCTGGACAGTGGAAACCTCAGGGCCTGTGTATACCTGCTATACCTACCGTCAGCCGATCCGCGGGGCAGTAGTCGAACAAAGGATAAAACTCTATCATCAGCAGAAGATGATAAAATTTGAAACCTCCCTCCTCAACTGGGAAGGAGAGTTGTACCGCGAATACAGGATGGCCCTTCCGCTTGACATGACAGACGGGCAGGTGGCATATGAGGTGCCTTTTGGCGTTGTCAGGGTCGGGATTGATGAGATGGAAGGGGCTGCCGGCGAACGCTATACCACTATATGCAGGGAGATCCATCCCAGGGGAATCGAAAACTGGATCAGCGCCAGCGGAAAAGACTTTGGGGTCACCATGAGCTCATCGGTCGCTGTTGCTGACTGGATCGACCCGACAGACCATCCTGCTGGCTACCCCATACTGCAGCCCATCCTGCTGGCCTCGAGGCACAGCTGCCATTGGGAAGGCAATCCCTACCTGCAGGCAGGTGATCACCATTTCAGTTTTTCAGTCACCTCCCATGAGCCGGGTTGGATAAATTCAGTGAACTTCGGACGGCAGGCCAACGAAATTTTGAAGGCTGTCTGGGCAGACAAGAAGTTCGATGCTGCTGACTTACCGGAGACATTAAGCTTCTTCGGCACCGGCCATCCGAATGTGATGATCTCCACCGTAAAAAAAGCAGAAGATTCAGATGGAGTCGTATTCCGTCTGGCAGATATGGAGGGTGTCGACAGAACTGTTAACCTGAATATGTTTACCGGGACAGAAAAGGCCTACCGGACATCACTGACAGAGAATATCCTTGATCCGCTTCCGGTCAGGAATTTCCAGCCTGCGATAAAGCTGGGGCACCATGCCATCGAAACTATTTTGGTAAAATAATCCATCTGATTTCCGGATATCTGTCAATAGCATAAACAAAAACACCACAACCTGCAAAATATAAATCATGCCGAGAAGTCTGTATATCTATTCGTTAGTCGCTGCCCTGGGCGGTTTCCTTTTCGGGTTTGACACCGCTGTCATCAATGGCGCCCTGCCATTTTTCAGAGACTATTTTCAGCTCGACAAAGTCATGGAAGGTTGGGCCATGAGTTCAGCCATTATAGGTTGTGTGATCGGAGCGATTGCCATCGGTCGTCCGGCCGACAAATATGGCCGGCGATACATGCTCAAGGTTACGGCCCTGCTTTTTCTGGTCTCAGCGATTGGTACCGGAATGGCTAACAATATATCCTGGTTTGTTTTCTTCCGGATTGTCGGTGGACTGGGAATAGGAGCTGCATCGGTCTTGTCACCCACCTATATTTCTGAAATCGCACCGCCGGAATACCGCGGGCGTTTCACCATTCTGTTTCAGCTGGCCATTGTCGTCGGTATTCTGGCAGCCTTTGCCACTGACCTGGCGCTGTTAGGAACAGGAAAAAACAACTGGCGCTGGATGTTTATTTCGGAAGCGATCCCGGCTATCCTGTTTCTTGGATTGCTGTTTTTTGTCAGTCGCAGTCCACGCTGGCTGGTTAAGCAAGGCAAATATGAAGAGGCCAGGCAGGTGATAAAAAAAGTAAATCCGGGGAATGACCACGAACGTTTGCTGACTGAAATACGAAACTCTATCAATACGGATGTAGTTGAACATTACAGATACCTGTTCCGGAAACCTTATCTCAGGCTTGTCATAATCGGCATACTGATCGGAGTGTTCAACCAGTTTACAGGTATTGCGGTTGTGATGATCTACTCAAGTGATATTTTCAGGGCAGCCGGTTTTGCTACCGAATCAGCTATATTACAGACTGTTGTTGTGGGATTTACGAACCTTGCCTTTACCATTCTGGCCATGTTTTTTATTGATCGTATCGGCCGTAAGTTCATGCTGTTACTGGGGTCTGTGGGCATGACCCTCTTTCTGGCAGTATTTTCATACATCTTCTTCAAAGGTATCGGAGGAGCCATGCCATTGGTCTTTATGCTGAGTTTTGTAGCCTGTTTCGCCTTTTCGCAGGGCGCAGTGGTATGGGTATTGTTTGCAGAGATGTTTCCCAACAATATCCGCTCAAGAGGTGTATCCATCGGATCTTTCTCCCATTGGGTATTTTATGCCCTGCTGCTGTTTCTTTTCCCCGTGATCCAAAAATCATTTACCAACAACGACGGCATCGGATATATTTTCGCCTTCTTTGCGGCAGTCACTTTCATCAGCTTTTTCTTTTTCAGAAAATATATTGTTGAGACCAAAGGACAGTCACTAGAGGAGCTTGAAAAACAACTGATGCAATAATCAATAATAGTTATCTTTAACATCAAAACTTCTGACTATGAACGGATATGAACGCATTTGGGCAGCCCTCAGGGGAGAAAAACCTGACCAGACACCCGTCATGCTCCATAATTTTATGATGGCAGCAAGGGAAGCCGGCGTGAGCATGTCGGCCTACCGGGAAAATCCGAAAACCATTGCGGAGGTATTTATTAAATCAGTTGAGAAATATGGCTACGATGGCATCCTTGTTGACATCGACACGGTGACTCTTGCCGGAGCCGTTGGGGTTCCTGTTGATTTTCCGATTCATGAACCTGCCCGCTCTGCCAGGGGATGCGTAAGCCGGTTGGATGAAATCAGTAAGCTTCAGGCGGTAAATATTGAAAATTACAAATATGTTCAGGTTTGGCTGGAATCGGTACGTTTAATCAAAGAACATTTTAAAAATGAAGTGTTTGTGCGGGGCAACTGTGACCAGGCGCCCTTTTCCCTGGCCAGCATGATGCGCGGGACCCAGGAGTGGATGCTCGACCTGCTGATCGAAGAGCCCGGGAAGATCAGGATTCTGCTGGATTACTGCACCGGCATCAGCCTTCAGTTTATCCGGCTGATGGCACAAACCGGCTGCGATATGGTTTCAAATGGCGACAGTCCTGCCGGTCCCGAAATGATTTCCCCCGAAATGTATCGCGAATTTGCCCTCCCCTTCGAAAAAATTCTGGCGGACGAAGCCCATAGTCTGAAATTGCCTTATACACTCCACATTTGCGGGAATACGGAAACCATACTTCAGGCGATGACGGAGACCGGAGCCGATGCCCTGGAACTGGATTATAAAACGAACTCACTGGCGGCTTATAATCAACTGAAAGAACACACCTGCCTGATAGGAAATATTGATCCCAGCGGCGTTCTGGCCCTGGGAAGTGCTGACCTGGTAAAACGAACCACACTGGAGTTGCTGGAAATTTACCGGCCATCGAACCGGTTTATCCTGAACGCGGGCTGTGCCATCCCCGCTGAAACCCCTCCGGATAACCTGAAAATGATGATCCAGACAGCCCGGGAATTTAAAAGATAAAATACCTGAAACAATGAATATGAATAAATTGAAAAAACTTATCATTTTAATTGTGGTGTCATACTTCAGCCTCACATTAAATGCACAACAGTACGAACTTAACTCACCGGGCAACCTGCTATCTGTTACAATAAAGGTAGACCAGGGCATTGAAGTGAGCATGACAAGGCAAGGCCGGGATGCAGTAAAACTTAGCAACATTTCTCTGGATTTTAAAAACTCTGGTAACGAAAAACCGAACTGGAAAGTGCAGAGAACAGCCAGGAATTCAATTAATGAAACCGTCATACCCGAAATAAAAGAGAAGTCGGCTTCCATTCAAAATTCCTATAATGAACTGGAAATCAAGTTCAGGGATAACAAGGCCATCACCTTCAGGCTATTCGATGAAGGGCTGGCTTACCGGCTGTCCACATCAGCCAAAGACAGCCTCATCATCTTCAGTGAAAGTCTCAGCCTGCAATTTGAGGCTCTGGATTCAGTAAGGTTCCAGGCCTCAAAGACCTTTAACTCGTCCTACGAGACACCCTATGAACATAAAGAAATAACCGGCATTGAAGCTGGCAGTCTGCTGCATCTTCCATTGCTCGTGGAAAAGAAGAACGGGCTGATGGTCATGGTTACCGAAGCCGACCTTTATAATTATCCGGGATTGTGGTTAAACGGCACCAGCGGGGCACAGTTTAGCGCGACCCATCCGCCCTACCCCGCCGAATACCGCAAAACCGGGAGCATATACGGGCATGGACAGGTAGCCGCGACCCATGACTACATCGCCAGGGTTAACGGCACCCGCACCTATCCGTGGCGTATTTTTGGAGTTGCTGAAGATGAAAAAGAGCTGGTAGACAACAATATGGTTTATTTACTGGCAACTCCCAATGTGATCGACGATGTTTCCTGGATCAAACCCGGTGTGGTCATGTTCGACTGGTGGGCAAAAAACAATGTGTATGGAGTTGATTTCAAGGCAGGCATCAACACCGAAACCGCGAAATATTTTATCGATTTCTGCGCTGAATATGGCTTCAGGTATTTCCTTTTCGACGATGGATGGAGCCCGAAGGAAGACCTGCTGAGTCCGGTTGAAGGGCTGGATATGGAGGAAGTTACTTCCTACGCCAAAACCAGGGGGGTTGACGTGATGTTGTGGGTAATATGGCATGCGCTCGAAAATCAGTGGGACCAGGCATTCGATCTATTTGAAAAATGGGGCATCAAAGGCATCAAGATGGATTTTATGAACCGCGACGACCAGCCCATGGTGGAGTTTTACGAAGCCGTAGCCCGGAAGGCTGCCGAAAAAAAGATGGTCGTGAATTACCACGGAGCATACAAACCTTGCGGATTGCGCCGGAAGTATCCCAATGTGCTTACCAGGGAAGCGCTTATTGAATTTGAATACAACGGCTGGACCAATCAAGCCAATCCGGAGCACCACAACCTTTTGCCCTACATCCGGATGTTTACGGGCCCCATGGACTATATCCCCGCCACCATGCGGAACTCCACCAGGGACAACTTCAGGCCGGTGGGAGATTACCCGATGGGGATCGGCACCCGCGCCCACGCGATGGCACTCTGGGTGGTGCTGAACAGCCCGATGACCATGCTTCCCGATTCACCGTCAGATTATTACCGGGAAAAAGAGTGCACAGAGTTTCTTGCCAGGCTGCCGGTGGTTTGGGATGAAACAAGGCTTCTGGAGGGGAAAATCTCTGAATACACCGTCATGGCACGCAGGTCAGGTGACAATTGGTATGTTGGGGCGATAACCGGTTGGGACGCCCGGACCATCGAACTGGGAACGGACTTCCTTCTCCCGGGCAGATACAGGATCGAAGCCATTGAAGATGGTGTCAATGCCCATCAACGGGCAGAGGACTACCGCAAAACAGAAAGGGAATTGCAGGCAGGTGAAACAGTAAAGGTCAGCCTCGCCCCCGGAGGAGGCTGGGTGGCCAGGATCGTACCGGTCAAATAGTTAATGCGCCAGACTCATTCTGAACCAGTAGATTACTCCCTGCCCCGTAAAAATAGCGCCTGCTAATTTTCTTCGTATATATTTGCAGTGAATTAACTATACATACAAACCGGTTGATGACCAGGGAGACATTGGACAACTTTCTCATTGCGGAATTGAAAGCAGGTAACACAAGAGCTTTTGATAAGATCTTCAATGATTATTATCTGAATCTTTGCCGGTATGCCTGTTCCATCGTGCAGGATGAAGATAAAGCCCAGAGCCTGGTGCAAAACGTATTTGTAAAGATATGGGAAAACCGCCTGCAGCTGGAAAACATTGGCAATCTCCCACCCTACCTGACCACCATGGTAAGGAACGAATCGATCAATCACCTCAGGAGGGAAAAGCGTATGGTGAGGATGGATGTTTTACCAGATGAACTACATACAAATACTGCGGCCGAGGAAAAATTCAGGGAATCCGAAATAGGCGAGAGACTTACCTTAGCCATCCTTTCAATGCCGGACCGGTGCCGTGAGGCCTTCGAATACAGCCGTTTTGATAATCTTTCCAACAGCGAAATTGCCATAAAAATGGATATTTCAGTGAAAGGAGTGGAAGCCCTAATCACAAGGTCGCTTAAGCATCTTCGCATTGAATTGGCCGAATTCCTTCCTTCGTCAAGAAATAAAAAACTCCCCGCAAACACCTTGCTCTTAATCTTCAGGAAACTTCTACATGTGTCAAAAAGTTTCTAAAGTAACCTGTTCCTCAGTTATTTTAAAGGCATATTCCTTACTTATTTCTTAAAACGATTTTTTCAACACTTATTAATGTAAAGTAAAACTTTACTTTTATAACATATTCGTTATATTTGCAACATAACCCCAAGATGAAATACAAGGAACTTATTAAATTGATTGAAGCAGATGGATGGTACATGGTGAGCAACAATAAACATAGACAATGAAGCAAAAAAACACAATAGATCTGATCGTTGAGCGGTCTGACGATGGATATTGGGTATCGGTAAAAGGATTACCAGGTTGTTATTCATTCGGCAAAAACATCAGCGACGCTTTAAAAAACACGTACGAAGCCATTGATGAGCATGTGAAAGGATTAAACGAGTCATCAGATAAGATTCCGGAGGAATTCCTTTCCAGGGATTTTGAATTCTCAATTCAATTTGACATGGTGTCTTTGTTTGAAGCTTTCCCGGTTATTAACAAGACAGTCCTTGCCCGCTATGCCGGAATAAATGCCAGCCTGCTGCGGCAATATTCAAAAGGACTTGCCTTTGCTGGCAGCAGACAGCGTGACAAAATCCAGCAGGCGCTTCACCGTATCGGGAAAGAACTTTTACAAATAAATCTTTAACCAAAAAAAAATGCTCCGGCATGTAGGGTTACTGCCTCCCTTTTTGTCAATAACGTGTAAAAGACAAAAATGGACCAGCACGATGACATATTCGGCATCATAGTAAAATCTTTCAGCGAAGGCCTGAATGAGGATGAAAAACGCGTACTTGAAAGCTGGAAGTCTGCCAGCACGAATAACCTGATGGAGTATGCCGACTATGAATTTATATGGAAAGAGAGCGGGAAACTGAAGACTACGGGGAATTTCAACCTCCCCGGGGCGCTTGCAAAAACCCGCCGGAAAGCCCGCATGACTTCAGGAAAGCATGGTTTTTCATGGATTCAGGTGGCAGCTGTCATTTTGCTTTCAATTGTTTTCAGTTCGATTTTTTACGTTTTCAGCCCGCAAAAAAATGTTCCTTCCATGGCTCCAGCCATAGTTTATCAGGAAGTCAAAGCCACATTCGGGACCCAAACCCGTTTGGTACTGGAAGATGGGACCGTTGCATTTCTTAATTCCGGTAGTTCCCTGAAATTTCCAGTGAGTTTTTCAGGACTCGAAAACCGCAGGGTACAATTATCCGGTGAAGGTTATTTTGATGTTGCAGGGAATAGAGACTATCCGTTTGTGGTTGATGCCGGCAAAATCCAGGTGGAGGTTACCGGTACCCGTTTTAACGTCGAAGCTTATGAAGGCAGCAGTCATATCACGGTAGCCCTGGTGGAAGGGGAAATAAAGCTCGTAAGGGAAACTGCGGGTGGAATGAATGAACTGGCTACCATGAAACCCGGCGAAGTGGCCTCACTGAAACTGGCCGAAAACAGGCTGTACCTTGGTGAACATGAAACCCTGGATAAGTTCTATGCCTGGACAGAAGGGAAAATTGTATTTCTTGATGATCCGATCCAGGTGGTGGTTGAAAAATTATCCAACTGGTATAATGTTGATATTGAAATCACTGACCCCCGGCTGGAGAGATACAGGTTTACAGGGACCTTTATCGAAGAACCGGTGGAACAAATACTTGCCATCCTGAGCAGGACATCACCCATGGGTTATTCGATTACCCCCTCCAGAAAACTGGAAGACAACTCTTTTACAAGAAGAAAAATCCTACTCAAATCAAAATAATCACACCTGAAAATTTATTCGCCTATGATATAATCGAGAAAAGATTCTAAAAGAAAACAGGAAAGTGTTGGTCGCACTTCCCTGTTCTGATTAACCTGCGGGGGCAGGCATTGATTTAATAATAATTAAAACATTTCAAATTTATGGAAAAATTTAATATGAATGGAAGAATCCTGCGATGCAGGTTCTTATACAAACTGTTTTTAATCATGAGAATTACTTTAATTCTGATCATTGCAACAACGTTAACCACATTGGCCACGTCGGGTTACTCACAGAGCACCCGGGTCTCGCTGAATATGAGAAATGTTGCAGTTAAAGATGCCCTCAGGGCAATTGAAAACCAAAGTGAGTTCTATTTTATTTATAATAACGAACTCATTGATGTGAATCAAAAAGTGAGCATCAATGTAAATGAACAGCAGATTGGTGACATTCTCAATACCATTTTTGAAAACCAGGAGGTGGATATTATGGTAATTGACCGCAAAATAGTTCTGGCGCCTTCCGATATAGCCATAGAAACAAGGCAGCAGCGCAGTGTCTCAGGAACAGTTACCGATATCAGCGGGAGTCCGTTGCCCGGTGTAACCGTAGCAATATTAGGCACTTCTACAGGTACCATAACCGATGCCAACGGTAGTTACAACCTTAGGAATATTTCTGATAATACAATACTTATATTTTCTTTCGTAGGCATGAGGCCACAGCAGGTTACTGTAGGAAACCAAACAAATATTAATATTGTACTGCAGGAAGAAACTTTTGGTATCGAGGAGATTGTGGCTATCGGTTATGGCGTGCAGAGGAAAGAGAACCTGACGGGAGCGGTATCGGCAGTAAAAATGGAAAAAGTTCTTGGAGACCGGCCGGTCATAAATGTTATGAATGCCTTGCAAGGTGCTATTCCCGGCCTGGTGATCACCGGCGGATCATCTCCCGGACAACAGAAAAGCTTTAACATCAGGGGTATAACTTCTATTAACGGAGGAGGTCCGCTGGTGCTTGTCGACAACGTGCCCGCACAGATAGATCTTGTAAATCCGGAAGATATTGAATCGGTATCGGTGCTTAAAGATGCCTCCTCTGCAGCAATCTATGGAGCCAGGGCAGCATTTGGGGTAATTCTTATAACGACAAAAAAAGCCGCAAAAAACGAAAAGCTGCAGTTCAGTTACAACAACAACATCGGTTTCTCCTATTCAATAAACCAACCTGAGCAGGCACCTGCCCTCGATATGCTCGCAGCCTACAAAGACGCCCAATTCCTGGGAGGAAAATATTTTGCCAACCAGGATATTGATTTATGGATGAAGTATATCACAGACTACAGGCAGGATCCATCCAAATTCAATGTTACCGGAAACGGGATTTACATACCTACAGAGAATAATCCCGGGAATGTGAGGTATTACCTGCATGAAAACGACCTGTACAATAACATGTTTGATCCTTATGGCTTCCAGCATACGCACAATTTATCGGCAATGGGAGGCAGTGACAAAATAACCTACCGGGTATCAATGGGCTATACCGACAACCAGGGGATACTGATCACAGACCAGGACAGCTACAACAGGGTAACTGTTTCCTCCTACGTTTCGAGCGATCTGACCTCATGGCTCAACCAGTCGTTTGATGTCCGCTTTGCAAAAGGAACCCGATCCATTCCTTATGCAGGGAACAATGGCAATATTTACGGCCTCAGGCTGGCCAACCTGAACCCCGAGGGAGAGATGGACTTCAATGGGGAAATGTTGCCCATTAACACTCCTCGTAATTTTATCTTGTATTCCTATCCATCTGTGTCAATTGATGAAAATCCCCGCATTTTCTCACGCACAAGCATAAAACCGTTAAAAGGGATGGAAACGGTTATTGAATACACCTACGATAAAAACATCAACGACAGCAAAGAGTACAATGCACCATTTTGGTTCACCTCTGTGCAGCTGAATAAAAACAGGTCATCGGCGACCTCACAATACTGGAATTCAAAGAGTTCGGCTGATTTCAATTCATTGAACATATATAACACATACCTCAAAACTTTTAAGGAATCGCATAATTTCAAAGTAATGGGAGGGTTCAGCCAGGAATCCCGGTATTATGAGCAGATTTCTGCCAACCGCAAAGAGATGATCAATGAAGATATGCCTTCATTGTCAGGGGCAACCGGAGAAACCATTGCCACAGATTTGTTCAGGGAGTATTCAATCAGAAGTGGTTTTTACCGTATTAATTACGATTACCAGGGTAAATATTTGCTGGAGGCAAACGGCCGCTACGATGGTTCTTCAAAATTTCCTGAAGAAAACAGGTTTGGATTTTTCCCTTCATTTTCAGCAGGCTGGAAAATTGCCGAAGAAAAATTTATGGACTGGTCTGACTCCTGGCTAAATGATTTCAAAATACGTGGCTCATGGGGAGAGATTGGAAACCAGGCCATCGCCGAATACGGATTTACCCCGATTATGAGTTCTTACCTTGCACCCTGGATAGACAGGAGCATCAGCAAACAACCTACCACTCTGGGAACTCCGGTTATGATACGTACAAATTTTACCTGGGAAAGAGTTGAAACTTTAAACCTCGGAGTTGATTTTTCTTCTTTTAACAACCGGCTTCAGTCCACCTTCGACTGGTACCAGCGCGATACCAAAGGGATGCTGGCCCCGGGAATGGAATTTCCGGCTGTAGTGGGCGCCGCCGCTCCGTTACAGAATACCGCCGATTTGCGGACAAAAGGATGGGAGCTTGCTGTGAACTGGAACGACAGAATCGGAAAAGTTGAATACAATCTTGGTATGAATCTATTTGATTCCCGTACACATGTTACCAAATACAACAATGAAATCGGTTTATTTAATACAATAGGAAATGTCGGCAACGGCCGTTACCGCGAAGGAATGGAGATAGGTGAGATATGGGGCTATGTATCTGACGGCTATTACAGTGTGGACGATTTTGAAAACACTTCAGCCTGGAAATTAAAAGAAGGTGTTCCGTCGATAAGAGGCGTACAGGTAAGACCTGGTGATATCAAATTCAAGAACATCAATGACAGGGAAGGCAGCGTAAATGAAATTGATCCTGGGAACAATACTCTCCTTAATCCGGGTGATCAGAAAATAATAGGCAATACTTCCTCAAGGTACCAGTTTGGGACCAATGCCGGGGTAAAATGGAAAGGATTCGACTTATCTGTTTTCTTCCATGGAACAGCAAAGCGTGATGCATGGATTAGCGACGATCTTCGCTGGGCATTTAATTCAGGCCAGTTCGGAACAATTTTCGACAACCAGCTGGACTATTGGAAACCCAGAGATCCGGCCAATGGTGACTGGAGCGCTGTTAATCCTGATGCAGAATGGCACCGGATTTACGGAGAGAAAAACAATTCAGGTTCTAACCAGCGGATTCAGACAAAATATTTGCTGAATGCATCATATATACGTCTAAAAAACGCCACAATAAGTTATACCATACCAAAAGAATGGATACAAAAAACCGGATTAACCAGTTCAAAGATCTTTATGAGTGCCGAAAATGTTGCTACATGGAGCAAGCTTCCCAAAGGATATGATCCTGAACGGCTTAGCTGGCAATATCCGTTTTACCGGACGATATCATTTGGTGTAAATTTGACCTTATAATTTTAAAATCTCAGAATCATGAAAAAATTTATTCTATCAATAATAGCAGGGGTCATGCTTTTTTCCTGCAACGATGATTTTCTGGAAAAATTACCTCTCGAATCTCAGACGGAAGCAACTGCATTTAAAACGTACAGCAACTTTAAAACTTATACCTGGCAATTGTACAGCATCTTTACAGATGCAAATATCCTCCGGAATGTGGGTTCAACTTCTGAAAATGGCTATTACGAAGGCGATGTGCTGGCCGGATACATTCAGAAGAAAGGGGTTAATGCCCGCAATATCTATGCCTTCCAGACTGCTATCGTTCCCGCATCAGGTGGTGGTTGGAACTTCGCATACGTCCGGCGGGTAAACCTGATGCTCGATAACATCGACAAATCAGACCTGACACAGGCCGAAAAAGACCATTGGAGGTCAGTCGGCTACTTTTTCAGGGCCTACTATTACGCCGAGTTAATTGCAAGGTTTGGAGATGTACCATGGATCGACAAAGTGGTTACAGAAGCGGATGAAGATATCATTTATGGGACCAGGATGCCACGGACCGAAGTTGCTCAAAAAGTTATGGATGACCTGAAATTTGCCGAAACCAAAATAAAAACCACCGGAGACGGTGCGAATACAATAAATGTGCATGTTGTACGGGCCCTGATATCACGCTTCGGATTATTCGAAGGTACATGGAGGAAGTATCATGCCATTGGAGGGGAAGCCGCATTTCTGACTGAGTCCATCCGCGCATCAGAGTTGTTACTGACTGCCTTTCCCAACGTCCACAGCAAATACGACGAAATGTTTACCAGTCCCGATTTAAGTAAAGTTCCCGGAGTAATCCTTTACAAGGAATTTGAAGAAAACATCATAATGGCAAATCATGGCCATTTTGAGAGAACATCATCCGCAGCGAATGAAATGAATAAGGCCACGGTTGAAATGTTCTTATGCTCCGATGGTAAAACCATTTCGAGAAGTCCACTTTATGATGGCGATAAAACCCTGTACGATGAAATGAGAAACCGTGATTACCGTCTGCTGCTCAATGTGGCCCCACCTTACAGGGTTAACGCCAATGGCACCCCTACTGCCAATCCTGCTGATGCTGAATATGTAAAGTTAATGGAAACGGTTTCCAATGCCGGCCACAAGAGACTCCCTCTGGCCAACTGGAGTGGAACCACATTAATGGCAATACCCAACATCGAACCCGGTGCACCTCAGGTCTTTCTGGCCTGCCGGTCGGGTTACTATATGTACAAGCACTTCAATACATGGGATAAGAACAGCAACCTTCAATCACTCAATACAGCCGACAAGCCGATTTTTAAGATTGAGGAAGTTATGCTGAATTACGCCGAGGCAAAGTTTGAAGTTGGACAATTCGACCAGGCCGTGGCAGATAAAACCATTAATAAACTACGCCCAAGGGTTAAGGTAGCCAACATGCAGGTTTCTGAGATTGACAACAATTTTGATCCTAACCGCGATCAGACCGTCAACCCTGTGCTTTGGGAAATAAGGCGCGAAAGAATTGTT
>CAYMXK010000050.1:0-17645 GCA_964393915.1 uncultured Prolixibacteraceae bacterium | reverse complement strand
TCTCGGTGGCCTGACATACAATGACTTTGAGAAGTTTGCCCATATCGAACAACCAAGAAAGATTGAGCTGAAAAATGGTCCTGACGGGAAAAGCAGTTTACTGTGCTACCTCAATCTCCCTGCAGATACTATTGATAGTAACAATGATGGGGAAATCCTTATCCTTGAAAAGGGGAAGGAGCTGCAAACCTGGCATTATCATGAGTTTCGCAGCTCTGAACTGGCGAATTCCGCAAAATCGACAGAGGAAATCATCGTTAAAGCAAAAAATATTGTTCCGGGGAAAATATATCTTCTTGGATTTTCGTGGTGGAATGGGCACTGGCATGGTAATCGTGCAGACAATCATCAGTCTGTTTTTGTGGAATATGCCGATCAGGGTAAAGTGGTAAGAATCCCGATATTTGAGAATCAACTGCTTCCTAAATTTGATGGCAGGGAAAAGAAAGATGTCGAGCAGGTAGAACTATACCTGCCGGTGGAGGCCACGAATGCACGAACCTTTAGCATTATCGTTACCAAGGGTAAGGAACCAGACCAGGATGCAAATGTTTATTTGAGTGAAATATGGCTCAGGGACGGGGCTGCAAAACCGTTGTATCCTGAAACTTTAACCCAGGTTAAGGAATGCGTCATGCCCCGCGTAAGTTATGTTGCCAATCTTTTTGCAAAGGATCCGGTTGGTAAAAAAGTGGATCCCGGGACTACCTATCTTCCTGATGATAACTTTTATATCAACTTTAATACGGAAGACCCCTTTACTGCTCTGGAAGATTATGGCAGGAGGGTTAGTTCTGCCCAGCGGGTTGATCTTAGCATGTATGATTTTCCAACGGTTTGCTTATGGTACGCCGAGGTCAGCTTTTTTGGCAATAGCAATGCCGAAAATTCGACACCCGGGGCTGTAAAGGAGATGCAGGAAATTAAAAATTCAGGTTTCTTAAATTACAGCCGGGCTGCAGTCAGACTGGTTCCGGATTCCTATCTGCCAAATAATCAGCAGGGATGGTGGGATGATGAACACTGGCAATTGGAGGAAACCGACTGGAATCACCGGGGTGTCAGTCATAACGGGCGACATATTGCACCTTATGAAACTTCGGAAAAGTGGGGTAATGCAGTTACTGAACTGGGAGGTATTCCGCTTACCTATGTTCAGACCGGCTACAGGTCTGAGGATTATGCAAAGCAGTTTCCGGGCCATATGCTCTTTAATAAAACGTATGCCTGGAAAGGCGAACCAGTGGATACAACCGATGAAGTTTTTACAAACTGGCAACAGACATGGACACGCAACGGCAGGGTAGTATGGGGGTATGATTATACCGACCCGGAATTTCTGGAACATCTGACCGGTGTGTACAGGAATCTTAAAAAAGGAAACATTAAAGGGCTGATGTTTGATTATCCCGAATCGGGATGGGCAAAAAGCGGAGGTTTGGAGGATGAGTATTCCACTACCGCAGCAGCTTACCGCAATATTTTCAAATACGCGAATGAAGGGTTGGGTCCGGAAGCCTATGTCCATGAAAGAAATATGGTTACCGGATCTGATGTTACCTTTGGCCATGTGGCATCAATGCGTACCGAAAATGACACCGATGCAATGGATAGTGTAACTGTAACCCGTTGTGGTATAAGGTGGTATAAAAACCGGGTGTTAACCAACATGGATACAGACTCAAAAAACATTATGCGTTATGAAAATGACAGGGATAAATTAAGGTCAATTTTGACCATGGCGTATGTGGTTTCGGGTAGGTTCCTTCTGGCCAATAGTTTTTCGGAATTTTCACCCGCTACTTTCAGGGATATTACCAGAACTTTCCCCTATCATACCGAAAATAAAAGTGCACGGCCTGTGGATGCGTTTGTATCACCCTCACCCATGGTCTATGATTATGAGGTTGATAATACCTGGCATCAGGTTACCTTTTATAATCCTGATGAAAAGAACGAACGGTTAATAGGGATTAATATGTCGGGGAAACAAGTGGATGGTGCCCTGGGGCTGGATCAGAATAAATCTTACCATGTTTACGATTTCTGGAATGACAGCTATTTTGGAATCATAAAAGGCACCGAACGCCTTGAGCAGACACTGCGGCCCGGAGAAGCCCGTATGTTGTCGGTCAGGGAACAGTTGGTTCACCCCCGGATAATTTCCACCGATCGCCACATTATGCAGGGGTACCTTGATGTGACAGGCACATCATGGGATCCTGAAACCAGAACATTGAGCGGGACAAGCAGGCTCATTGGCAACGATCCCACTGTTGTGACCATTGCCACAGAGGGTTTGATCCCTGAAAGCAGTTCCTGTGGAAACAGCAATACAACTTCCGGATTATCAGCAGTATCGGATGGTTTGGTGCATTTAACCTTAACCAGTATCAATAATCTGGATGAAAACTGGACGGTTGTTTTCAAAAAATAATGACTTGAAAAATATTCAGAAAATACATCAGGATGAAAAATTTGGTTTGCTTAATTATCGCATTATCTTTCAATACATTAAACATTATACCTTTAGGGGCGCAGGATATCTCCATAATTCCGAAACCTGCTGAGATGGAAATTCAGCAAGGTGAATTTATTTTTAGTGATAAAACATGTCTGATAATAGGCAACGGGTCACGAAGTACGGCTGAATTCATACAAAAGCGGCTGAAAGATGGACTGGGCATGGTTCTGAATGAGATGAATTCAGGTGATTGTGTAAATCGCCTTTTTCTAGAGATCGACGAAAAATCAGGGCTTGACAAAGAAGCATATACTCTGGTTGTTGACGATAATATTACGATCACTGCTTCAGGCGAACCTGGACTTTTTTATGGGGCACAAAGTCTGCTGCAACTCATGCCTGTCGAAGTTTACGGTAATCAGCCAGCAAAAATTCAGTCGCTAAAACTTCCAAAGGTGACAATTAACGATCAACCCCGGTTCGAATACAGGGGGTTGATGGTGGATGTTTCCCGTCACTTTGCTACAAAACAGGAACTTTTAAAAATTATTGACATGTTGGCAATGCACAAGCTGAATGTCTTGCATCTCCATCTTACCGATGACCATGGCTGGCGAATCGAGATTAAAAGTTATCCTAAGCTAACGACGGTTGGTTCGACCGGAGATTTCAGCAATCCCGATGGCCCTGAAAAATATTTCCTCACTCAGGATGAAATCCGTGAGATAGTCGAATTCGCCTCATCACGGCATGTGATGGTTATCCCTGAAATTGAAATGCCGGGTCATGCTGGTGCTGCCGCCAGGTCTTATCCGGAATTTTCTGATGGAGGCAATACACTAAATCCTGCCAATCCCGGAACTTTCCAATTTGTTGAGAAAATCATGGATGAGGTAATTGCGCTTTTCCCTGCGCCTTTTTTTCATTTCGGTGGCGATGAGGTATCCGGTTCCACCAATTGGTCGCAAATGCCGGAAGTAGTGAAATTCATGAAGGAAAAGGGATTCAGTACGGAAAGTGAATTGGAAGGTTATTTTGACCGGAAGGTTACAGAAATGCTGATAAGTAAAGGAAAACGCCCGATGGGATGGGAGGAAGTGGTTAATTTTGATGTAAACAGTAAAACCGTCATTCAGTGGTGGCTCGGACATTTGGTGCCTTCAAAAAATCTAAACAAGGCTCTCGCAAATGGACATCAGGTGGTAATGTCACCCAACTGGTATGTCTATCTTGATTATGCCCAGGCGCCGGGTGAGCCGGGGGCTCCATGGAATGGAAATATAAACGGGCCAAACAGCCTGGAGTTGATTTACAACTGGGAACCGGTTCCTGATACTTTAACCGCAGAAAAGGAAGCACTTATACTGGGAATTGAAGCACCTCTCTGGACACAGTTTATGAAATCCGCAAGCTTCCGTGAGTTTATGATTTATCCAAGAATGTCGGCCATTGCTGAAATCAATTGGATTCCCAGGGGCTCAAAAAACCTGAAACAATTCCAGTCACGGATGCAAAAGCAATATCAGCGATATAAGGCATCCGGCGTGAAATACCGGCCTCCCGGCTGGATTGGCGATGTGAAATATTTGATTCACTAAGCAAAGCAAATTCTTAACAATTGGACAATGAATAATCAAAACACTTTTTGGGCAGCATTTATTTTTTTATTTTTTACATGCAATATGGCTGTTTCTCAGGTCGATGAAAATGTAACCAGGGAAATCAAAAGTAGCGCTGAGGATGAGAAGAAATCCGGACAGATTATGGACCTGCAACTGAATTTCAACGCAGACTGGAATTTTCATTTAGGGGAGGTTCCGGCTTTTTATGTGCCGGAATTTGATGATTCAGAATGGCGAGTGCTGGATGTCCCTCATGACTGGTCGGTCGAAGGTCAGTTCGATGGTGATAATCCGGTGGGTGTGTCGGGAGGGTATCTCCCAATAGGAATTGGCTGTTACCGCAAGGATTTTGTTATGCCGGAAGGATCAAAAGGGAAGCGCGTGAAGATCCGGTTTGATGGGGTTTATATGAACTCTACGGTTTATTTGAATGGAGTCTATCTGGGTAACAGGCCATATGGTTTCAGCACTTTTGAGTATGATTTAACCCCAAATCTGAAATTCGACGGACTGGTCAATGTAATTGCAGTAAAAGTGGACCATTCCTTGCCACATACCTGCAGATGGTATACCGGTTCAGGAATTAACAGGAATGTCCATCTTTTTATTACCGAACAGCAACATTTTAAATCCTACTCCACATTTTTCAGGACCACCTCGATTGATGACAATACTGCACGAATGAAAGTGGATTGTGAGGTAATTTCCAATAATTACCCTGAAAGTATGCTGATAAATTTTCAGAGGTTTCCCGAAGACTGGAAAAAGGTAATTAAGGACGCCCGGATTGCAATACTTTTAAAGAGCCGGGAGGGTGATGTTGTTGCTGAATCTGCCAAAAGTTTTGAGCTCGGAGACTATGTAAATCAGAAACATTCATTTGCATTTGAATTGGAAAATCCAATACTTTGGTCTGACAGAAACCCTTATTTATATACGCTTGAGCTTCAGTTATGGATTGAAGACCGCCTGGTCGACTCCGAGCTGCACAAAGTCGGAATCCGCACCATTACCTTCAATAAAGACCAGGGGATGCTGGTGAACGGGGAAAAGGTCATTGCCAAAGGAGTGTGCCTGCATAAAGATGCCGGTTCGTTCGGTACGGCAGTTCCCAAAGATGTCTGGAGATACCGTCTGGAAAAACTGAAGGAACTGGGCAGCAACGCCATCCGGACCCATGGGCCGGTCGATCCTGTTTTCATCGACGTGTGCGATGAAATGGGCTTTTACGTGATGGCAGAAGCATTTGACGAATGGAATAAAAGGTGGCATTACGGATATTCGGAAGACCCGGCAGGTAAAAAGGCGAATACTTACCACAAGTTTTTTAATCAATGGGCCGAAACAGATTTAAAGGACATGATTAAAAGGGATCGCAACCACGCCTCTGTTTTCATGTATTCAGTGGGTAACGAAGTGCCTGACCAACGCTATGCAGACGGACCCGAAACTTTGAAAAAGCTGATGCGCTGGGCCAAAGAAGAAGATGATACCCGCATGGTTACCGCTACCTGCGACTGGGCACCATGGGCAAATGCCAGTGGTTTTTTCGATATTATGGATATAGCGGGTTACAATTACCCCGATCGCTACTTTAAGGAACATTACCAGGAAGAACATGCCCGCTACCCCGACCGTATTCTGCTTGGTGCTGAGAACTACCAGACCCTGAAAAACTGGACCGCTGTAAGGGATAATCCCTATGTGGTAGGTCTCTTTCTTTGGGTCGGTATTGACTATCTCGGTGAATCACTTGGCTGGCCGCGCCGTGGCTGGGATTGGGGACTGATTGATATCGGAAGCTTCGAAAAAACGTTGTATTACTATTGGCAGGCTTTCTGGTCTGAAAAGCCAATGGCGCACATTGCAGTGAACCTCAAGGAAAAGGATCCCTTTGAATGGCGCGGATACAATGTGGCCTCCCATTGGAATTTTAATCCGGGTGATGTTGATACGGTATTTGTTTACAGCAACACCGAAAAAGTTGAACTGCGTCAAAACGGCAAAAGCCTTGGTGTTAAGGAGGTGAATCCCGATACCTACCTTGCCGTTTATCTCGTTGATTATAAAGTGGGTGAGCTAACTGCTCATGCTTATGAAAACAGGAAAATTGTGGCAACTCATACGATTAAAACAGCAGGAGAACCCGTAAAACTGGGATTAAAAAATGAAAGGAAATCAACACCTGTTGATGATGAAAGGCTTATTTTCCTGACCCTTGAAGTTCAGGATGAAAAGGGCATTGTGAGCCCCACAGCCAATCACGAAGTATCGGTGCAGGTGAGTGGTGCGGGTGAATTGATAGGACTCGACTCCGGCGACCAGTTCAGTCATGAATTGTACAAACAAAACATTCGAAAGGCCCACAAGGGGAGATTGCTGCTAACGATACGTCCCAAAGAGGCAGGGGTGATATCTGTTCAATGCAGTGCTGATAATTTAAAACCCGTGAATCTCGAAATTGAAAATACGAATGTACATTGAATGGACAGGCAGCCTTTTTCTGCCACAAAGGCACGAAGGCACTAAGAATCACGAAGAAAACCTTTTTGCCACCAGTAGTCTCAAAAGGAAAAACTTGGTGTAACTTGGTGTCTTGGTGCCTTGGTGGCAATTTTAGACTTTGGACTTATGATCAGGGTTATGGGGAATTGGGTAGAGCTTGGCGATCTGAACGTTGGAATTGAAGTGGGAGAGGGGTTTAGAGAAATTGGACATATTATCGGTAACAATTTAATCAGGTTATGGCCAAAATAATTTATATATATCAATATGCGAAAGATTTTAATTAAACGGTATTTCATCATCATGGGTTTGCTGGTTTTCGGCTGCTCTATCCCGCAGGAAGAGAAAAACAAGGACCTTCAGCAATTGTCGGATGAGTTTGTCGATCCCCCGATGTATTCGAGGCCGGGGGCTTACTGGTGCTGGCTGAACGGCCACGTCACAAAAGAATCAATTACCCAGGACCTCGAAGAAATGAAGGCGAAAGGGATGGGAAGGGCAGAGATATGGGATGTTGCAGCCATGTACAATCCCGGTGGGGCTTACGGCACAGGCCCTGCGTTTTTGGGTGATGAATCGGTGGAGTTGATACTACATGCCCTCGCTGAGGGGAAACGCCTGGGGATGTCAATGGGAATGGTGGCATCAAGCGGATGGAATGCCGGGGGGTCATGGGTAGAGCCCGACTGGGCATCGAAAGCGCTTTATGTTTCGGAACTTAAAATTTCAGGACCGCAATCCTTCTCCGGAACATTACCCTATCCTTCATTTCCTGCACACAGTCCAAAGGACGAATCCGGCTTGCCTGTCTTTTATAAAGAGGTAGCTGTTCTGGCAATTCCCGACAATCCGGATAAAAAGATTCGCGATCTTTCAGATATTGTCATCCTCACCGACCATTTCGAAGGCGGTCAGTTGAAATGGAATGTGCCCGAAGGAGACTGGACCCTGCTCAGGTTTATCAATTCCAACACCGGTCAGTACCTCATTGTCCCCAGCCCCAATTCCGGAGGACTATTTATTGACTTCTTCGACCCGAAGGCCACCATCAAACATTTCGAATACATCCTCGGACGTTTGGGCATTACCAGGGAGAATGCCGCGGAATCGGGACTCGACTATCTCGAATTTGACAGCATGGAGCTGGACAAGGCAACACCCTGGACAGATGCCGTGGATACAATTTTCAAGGCGCATCACAACTATTATATTATGCCGTATTTACCTGCTTTCGCAGGATGGGAACTACCCGGTGGCAACAATGATTTTCTCGACCAATTCAGCAAAACGGTAAGCGACCAACTAATTTATAGTCACTACACCACCGGTCGCGACTTTCTTGCTGAGTTTGGCCTCGATCTGGTGGCTGAGGCTGGAGGTCCCGGCCCCCCGATCTGGAACTCCTGTCCGGTCGAAGCGCTGAAAGCCCTTGGCAATGTGAGCATTCCGCGTGGCGAGTTCTGGGTACGCAATCCGCGTAATATTTTCCTTATTAAGCAAATTGCAAGTGCTTCGAATATTTACGGACTTAATCTTGTTGATGCTGAGGCTTTTACTACCTGGAGAAGGTGGATGGACTCACCCCACGACCTGAAGAGTTGGGCCGATCGTGCCTTCTGTGAAGGCCTGAACATGGTGACCATACATACCTTTGCCAACACACGACCTGAACATGGACTACCCGGAAGGTCTTATCATGCCGGTGCCGACATCAACATTACAGCCACCTGGTGGGAGCAGGCAAAACCATTTATGGATTACCTGTCGAGATGCTCCCACTTGCTGAAGCAGGGCAAATACGTTGCAGATGTGCTGTATTACTATGGAGACAAAGCTCCGAATTTCTTCCCGGAGTTGCAAGGCAGTCCGGATAGTCCCACTCTGGAAGGACTTAGTGCCGGACATGGTTTTGACGTGGTCAATACCGATGTGCTACTGAACCGTCTGGAGGTGTCAAAAGGCAGGCTGGTGCTGCCCGATGGCATGAATTATCAGCTATTGGTCCTGCCTGACAGGGAGGATATTCCTGAAGAAGTAGTCGGAAAAGTAGAAAAGTTGATTGCCGCGGGAGCCAACGTATTGATCAGGAATCCTGAGATCGCTGATAAAATTGCAGGGAATGCGATTAAAAATGTCAGCATTGATGAGGCTTTGAATAGCTTATCCATCGAAAAGGATTTCATCGGAAATCCGGATAAAATTGATTTTATCCACCGGAATACAGGAAGTAGCGACATATGGTTCATTAGAAACAAGACCGGCCAGCCAATTACTGAGGCTTGCGAATTCAGGACAACCACGGGACGACCTGAATTCTGGGATCCTGTTTCCGGGGAGCAATTCAGCATTATAGATGCAGAAACCTCAAAAGGCAAAACAATAATGGACTTGCACTTGCCACCCTACGGCTCCTGCTTTATCGTGTTCAATCCAAAGAACCGGAAATTGCCGGAATACAAGCTGCCAGCCATTGATCTTGTCACGGAGATCAAAGGGCCCTGGACGCTCTCTTTCCCTGAAGGCCGGGGTGCCCCTCCATCTGTCACACTCAACGACCTGATTTGCTGGACTGAACATGAACTTGAAGGCATCAATTACTTTTCGGGTACGGCAACCTATTCAAAAATTTTTACAATTTCTGATGATGTGCCCGCTAATACCAACCCGGTTTTTCTCGATCTGGGTGAGGTGTTGGATGTGGCAGAAATATTTGTCAATGGCCAGTCGGCCGGCATTTTATGGACTTACCCCTACAAGGCTGATATCAAGGATTACATCAGGGAAGGAGAGAACAATCTTGAAGTCAGGATCACCAATCTGTGGATCAACCGTTTAACCGGCGACATGGATCTGCCTCCTGAAGAGAGAGTCTGTAAAACCAATCATCCATTTGTTCTCAGGGATCGTTCATCCTGGGGCGGAGAAGCTTACAAGGTCCGGAGATCGGGGTTACTTGGGCCGGTACACCTTGTAAATCATTGATGGTAAAGAATGGAAGCGGTAAAAATTTAAAAGATTAAAATGGAAATAAAATTTTTAAATAAGATTCTACCGGTAATTATTTGCCTGTTTCTTGCGGGCTGCAATAATGAAGTGCCGCAAGATGATCATCTTATTGCAGGGTTCAGGGATCCTGGCGTTGAAGCAAGGCCCCGGGCATACTGGAACTGGCTGAATGGCGATGTATCGCTTTCCGGAATAACCCGCGATCTTGAGGAGGCCAAAGACAAGGGACTTGGCGGATTGCAAATATGGGATACAGAGGCCATGCGAAACCCTGACGGATTTGTTCCTGCCGGGCCGCCCTTTTTAGGGGAGGAATCGGTAAATTCGATTCATCATGCTATAAAAGAAGCCGGGCGCCTTAACCTTGAACTTGGCCTTATCTGTGCAAGTGGCTGGAATTCAGGAGGGGCTTGGGTAACACCTGAAATGGCAAGCAAGAACCTGTTTCATGCAGGCATTGTTGTGTCGGGCCCTGATCAGATCAAACAGGCATTGCCGTTTCCTGAAGTTCCGCCGGATTGCCCCAAAGGTGCTGACGGCTTGCCCGCCTGGTATTTGGATGTGGCTGTTTTGGCCTGGCCTCATTCAGATGATAAGATTGTTTCAGATATTTCGGATATTGTTGATATCTCAGACAAGTTTAAGGATGGAGAGCTGGACTGGAAGGCTCCTCCCGGGAAATGGCAGGTAGTCCGGTTTGTATGCAGCAACAATGGCCAGCAGCTGATAGCTGCCAGTCCCAACTCCAAGGGTTTCTTTATCGATTTTCTTGATCCGGAGGCTACGCGTTTCCACTTTGAATATATCTTCAGGCAACTGGGCCTTGAAAAGGGAGCCCCTAACAATACTCCGCTTAGAACTCTCGACGACGACAGCATGGAGTTGCACGAAGGCATTCAATGGACAGGTGGCTTTCAGGAATGGTTTGAAAAGTATCATGGCTACAACCCGGTAAACTGGTTGCCGGTATTCCTGGGATGGGAAATAAAGAATAAGGACTTGTCAGACCGGTTTCAATATGATTATAAAAAGACTGTGAGTGACCTTTTGATATACAGCCATTATACAACAGGCAGCGAAGTATGTGAAGAATATGGTGTCGAGCGGGTTGCAGAAGCAGGTGGTCCCGGACCGCCATTCTGGGAAAGCTGTCCGGTGGACGCTTTGAAGGCATTGGGAAATGTTCATATTCCGCGGGGAGAATTCTGGATGGGAAATCCCAGGAACCTCTTTTTAATCAAGGAAATTGCCAGTGCGTCACATATATATGGAAAAAAATATGTTGATGCAGAGTCATGGACAACCTGGCGTCGCTGGAGGGATAGTCCGTTTGAGCGCAAAAGACTGGTCGACAGGGCATTTTGTGAAGGGCTGAACAGGGTAACTTATCATGGTTATTCACACTCGCCGGTAGAAGATGAATACCCCGGGCGGACTTATCATGCCGGTGTCGATATGAACCCGCAGGTAGTCTGGTGGTCGAAAGCCCGCCCGTTTATGGATTACCTCGCACGTTGCAGTTTCATGCTTCAGCAAGGGCTTTATGTGGCCGATGTGGCCCATTATTACGGTGATCAGGCACCGAATTTTTGGCCGTTCTATCACAATGTGCCGGAAAAACCAACAATTGACGGACTGGGCAGCGGTTATGAATACGATGTAGTAAATACGGATGTCATTCTCAACCGGATGGAGGTTAAAGATGGCCGGATTGTACTTCCTGATGGATTGTCGTACCGGGTATTGGTACTGCCCGATCAAAAAGATATGCCGCTGGAGGTGTTGCGTAAACTGGAAAGTATGGTTTCTCAGGGAGCAACAATTATTGGGGCTAAACCCTCGGAAGTACCCGGTTTGCGTGACTTTGAAAATGAAACCGGTAAACTTCGGGAGCTGGCTGATAAAATGTGGGGAGAAAGTAATGGTTCAACCATTAAGGAAAATAAATATGGTAAAGGCCGGGTTGTCTGGGGATATTCTCCGGAGCAGTGGCTGAGAAAAGAGGCTGTCGGGCCTGATTTTCAATGCAAGGATCCGCAGTTTAATTCCAGCTTTGATTTTATTCACAGGGAAACAGCCTCTTCCCATATCTATTTTATCAGCAATAAAACCCTTAACCATCTGGATACTGAGTGTATCTTCCGTGTGAAAAATGCAGTTCCTCAGTTATGGGACCCTTCTGATGGTTCTGTAAAGGAACAGTTAGTCTATCAATCTAGTAATGAGGGAATCACATTGCCATTGGTTCTTTCTCCCGGAGGCTCAACATTTGTGGTGTTTAAAAAAGGGATTTCACCATCAGGTTTGAATTTCGTGGCGAAGGAAACATCATCAGGAAAAAATGAATTGCCCGTTGAGAAAATTCTTGCATTTAACAGGAATTCTGCAGTAATGGAATGCTGGCAAAACGGGAAGTATCTGTTTGAAGCAAAGAATGGAAAACAAATACAAGCGAAAGTTGATAATATTCCTTCCCCTGCATTGATTGAAGGAGCCTGGAATGTGGAATTTGATCCTGAGTGGGGAGCTCCTGCAAATGTTGAATTTCCTGATCTTATCTCGTGGACAGACCACGATGACCAGGGTATAAAATACTATTCAGGGAAAGGTGTTTATACTAAAACAATCACTGTGAAGGATGAATGGATTGGTGAAAGACAAAATATTTACCTTGACCTTGGTAATGTCGGTGAAATTGCGGAGGTTTACATTAACGGGGAATCTGCCGGGATTGTCTGGAAGCCGCCTTTCCGAACTGATATTACTGTATTGGTCAGGTCCGGGACGAATGAGCTCAGAGTAGAAGTAATGAACCTATGGATCAACCGCCTGACAGGCGATATGGACCTGCCGGAGAATGAGCGGTTAACGAAGACTAATATCAGGTCCGACGGAGCAACGCCAAAAGTGCCCGCGGAGCCCTGGCATGTGGAGCCTTCGGGGCTGTTTGGGCCGGTGCGCCTGCTATTCTCACTCGAAGTGGAGGTAAAATAATTAATTTTAAAAAATTGAAGATATGTTTAAAAAAGTCTTTCTTTCAGTTATTGTGCTTTTAGGATGGGCACTCAATACCAGTTGGTCACAGGGCAAATACCTGGGTCTTGAAGATTTTAAAAAACCTCTCGGCATTTGGTTTGAAGCTGGTAATGCAAAACTAAACCCGGATGATGAGAAAAAGCTGATCGCCGTTGAGGGTAAGGGAGTGCTTATTAACGATCAGGGCAAGACAATAAATCTTGTTACCGAACAGACCTTTGGAGACGTTAAACTGGAACTGGAATTCATGATTTCAAGTAAATCCAACTCAGGAGTCTATTTACAGGGCAGATATGAGATCCAGATTTTTGACAGTTGGGGAAAGGAAAATCCGGTTTCCTGGGATTGCGGAGGCATCTATGCGCGATACGATGGAACGAAAACCTATGAAGGCGTCCGCCCGCTTGTAAATGCATCAAAAGAACCGGGTGAATGGCAACATATGTTTATCAGCTTTCGTGCCCCCAGGTTTAATAAAAATGGTGAAAAAATAAAAAATGCCCTCTTTAAAGAGGTGAAACTAAATGGCATAACCGTGCACAAAAATGTGAAAGTAACCGGCCCTACAGCATCTTCATTGGATAATAACGAGGAACCACTGGGCCCGCTGATGCTGCAGGGCGACCATGGCCCCGTTGCCTACCGTAACATTAAAATGAAAAAGCGTTAAGACAATGCCCGGAAGAAACGAGCTTTAAATGACAATTAAATGACAATCAAATGACAATCAAATGACAATTGAAATGACAATCAAATGACAATTAATGACTAATTAAAAATGACTATTAATGACAATTTTTGACCATTAAATGACAATTAAAATGACCATCAAATGACAATTCTACAGTTGAATACCAAAGTACCATATATTAATATCAAAATCAGACCATTATGACATCAAGAAGAGACTTTACAAAAATTATTTCCGTAGGATCGGTTGGTACCCTGTTTCTGGGCGCAGCATCCTGTGGAGTGAGAGAAAAAAAACAGCCTGAAGCCGTTGTCTGGCCTTCGGATAAAGTAAACCTGGCCTTTGTAGGAATTACAGGAAAAGGAGGTAATAACATTAAAAATCTGACAGATCAAAATGTTGTTGCTCTATGTGATGTGGATTGGGGAGAAAAAGCCCAGGCTGCTTTTGAAGCATATCCCAATGCCAAAAGGTATAAAGATTTCAGGGAGATGCTTGAAAAGCAGAAAGATATCGATGCTGTCGTGATTTCCACTCCTGATCATACCCATGGAGTGATAGCCATGATGGCCATAAAAATGGGCAAACACGTTTTCTGCGAAAAACCTTTGGCACACTCGGTTTACGAAACCCGTGAAATTACAAAGGCCGCACAGCAATATGGCGTCCAGACACAAATGGGTAACCAGGGGCATTCCTCAAATCATATACGGGAGTTTTACGAACATATTAAAGCCGGGACCATAGGAACGGTAACAGAGGTGCATGCCTGGTGCGACCGCCCGATTGGCGGCGGGTCAGTTTCCTTCCCCCATAATGAGGGCCGGCCTGTTGGAGATTACAAAGTGCCGAAGAGTCTGGATTGGGATTTATGGCTTGGACCGGCAAAGGAGAGGCCTTACCATCCTGCCTACCATCCGGCAAAATGGAGAGGATATATTGATTTTGGCTGCGGGGCTTTGGGCGATTTTGGCTGTCATACACTCGACCCTGCTTTCTGGGCACTGGATCTGGGTAGTCCCGAAAGTGTGCTTGCCAGCACATCAAGCCTGCTTAAGGATTTTGAATATGATACCTTTCCTACGGCGACTGTTGTAACCTACAAATTCCCGGAAAGAGGTAACCAACCGGCTCTTAAACTGACATGGTACGATGGGGGTATGTTACCAATTCACGATGACAGGCTCAGAAATATCCAATATCCATCCAACGGGGCACTTATTCTTGGCGATAAAGGCCTTATCATGCATGGCTCCCACGGCGCTGGTGGTTATAAGGTCTTTCCTTATGACAAAAATATGGAAGTTGGAACTCCTCCTGAACTTATTGAACGCAGCAAGGGCCACTATGCCGACTGGCTGGAAGCCATCAAAACAGGCAAACCCGCAAGTTCAAATTTCAACTACGGAGGACCGCTCACTGAGACTGTTCTGCTGGGTACAGCTGCGACACTGTTTCGTAACCAGGAACTGATATGGGACAATAACAACATGAAGGTGACCAATTTTGATGAAGCAAATGCTGTAATTAAACCAGAATTCAGGTCAGGATGGACACTATAATATTGCACAAACTCAAATATGTATTGTAAAAAAATAGTCATCACGATTAAAGATTTATTTGCCATGAACATAAAAACACAAACCGTCGTGAATAAATTGTCACATGGCAATTCGATTGATGAAACGGGGCAGTCTGTGTGTACTATTAAAAACAAAATAAGTATTCCATTGAGAACCATTTCAGTTTTGATGATAAGCCTTTATTTGTTTTCCTGTAACTTGAATGTCGCGGAAAACGAGTACCATGTATCAATCAGCGGGGACAATAACAACCCGGGAACAAAATCCAAACCCTTTAAGACAATATCCGCGGCGGCGGAAGTCGCACAACCCGGAGACATTATTAAAGTTTACGGAGGCGTCTATCGGGAGAGGGTTAATCCGCCACGCGGTGGCCTGTCAGATACTGAAAGGATTACTTACCGGGCTGCAACAGGTGATAAGGTCATTATTAAAGGCTCAGAAGAGATTAAGGGTTGGGAAAGGATCAGCAACGACGTTTGGTTGAAGAGACTGCCCAACTCTTTTTTTGGAGATTTTAATCCCTATTCCGATCTCATATCAGGGGACTGGTTTATGGACAATAAACGCAGCCATCATACGGGGGCTGTTTATCTGAACGGACATTGGCTGAACGAGGCAGCAGTTAAAGAAGAAGTTTTTGGACCTGTAACCGGCACGCCTTTATGGTTTGCCGCCGTTAGTGAGTCAGAGACAACGATCTGGGCACAGTTTCCAGGTATAAATCCAAACGAGGAATTTGTTGAAATAAATGTGCGCCAGTCCGTATTTTATCCTGAAGCGGAAGGAATCAACTACATTACCGTAAGCGGATTCAAGCTGGAGCAGGCGGCAACTCCATGGGCCCCTCCGACAGCTGAACAGATTGGCCTGATCGGTACAAACTGGAGCAAGGGATGGGTTATTGAAAACAATGAGATATGTTACTCTATCTGTTCAGGTATTACCCTGGGGAAATATGGCGATGAGTTTGACAACACCGCCGGCAATTCCGCCAAAGGTTATGTGGGCACCATCGAACGCGCCATTGAATATGGCTGGTCAAAGGAAACGATTGGCAGCCACATTGTCCGTAACAACCATATTCATCATTGCGAACAGGCAGGTATCGTAGGGTCATTGGGGGCAATCTTCAGCACAATTTCCGGAAATGAAATTCACGATATCCACGTAAAATGTCTCTTCTCCGGTATGGAAATGGGAGGAATAAAGATTCACGCGCCTATCGATATGCTGATAAGCAACAATTACGTATACAATTGCTGGAGAGGAATATGGATAGACTGGATGGCACAGGGTACACGCGTTACCGGAAACCTTTTGCATGATAACACTGCCACCCAGGACATTTTCACTGAAGTGAACCATGGGCCGGTATTGATTGACAACAACATCCTGCTTTCTCACACTGCAATTCGCGATCTGTCTCAGGGCGGTGCATATGCCCACAACCTGTTTCTCGGAAGATTTATCCCGGAAACGAATGGAAGAGAAACTCCATATCACAGGGAACACGCCACCGATATTGCCGGTTTCAGTGTAATCGCCGGAGGGGATGACCGCTATTACAACAACATATTTCTGAGTTATAACCGGGAAGCTCCCTGGCCGGAAAGAAGTGGCCCGGAACGTGCCGGAAATTTCTTTGGGTTGGGCGCATACGATCCGGAAACATTTCCAATGACGACAGACGGAAACGTTTATGCAGATCAGGCCAGGGCTTTTAAGTCTGAAAGCAATCTTGTTGAGGATGTGCAATTTATCACACATGCTGAGATTATAAATAAAGAGGACGGGGTTTACCTGGAAATTAAAATGGATAAGAAATGGCTGCAAAGGCAGGGTCAATTGGTTACATCAGAGTTGCTTGGCAAGGCTGAGAATCCCGATGCCCCATTTGTCAATCCCGATGGTACCCCCTATACTTTGGACATTGATTATTTTGGTGTCAAAAGAAACAATGATAATCCGGCACCCGGACCATTCGAAAGTATTGAAGATGGCCTGATGATGGTAAAAGTTTGGAGCAGATAATGCGTAAGTATGGAGCCGGTTTTAGGGAGGCATAGCGAGTTTCCTCCAAAAAACAGACACTGGAACAGCGCTCCTTCTCATTCCTGCTAAGGCAGGAAACCAGGCCCGGAGATTATGGATTCAGATACGGAGAAGAATCCCTGAGATTTGATGATCAACGGACGTTTGAAGATGCATCCGCGTTTGTGGACAGGACTGAGTTAAGTGCAGGTGTAGATTTAAAATTTTAACGAATAGAAGTTGGCTGTAAAATCTTGAAAGAATGAATAAAGTATTATATAAATCATTGAATAGCATTTTCTTAACTGTATTTTGTTTGTTGTTTTTCAGTCTGCTGAATGCCTACGGAGAAGGCAATAATAAAAAACCAAACTTTGTATTGATACTTGCCGATGATCTCGGATACGGTGATCTGGGCATGCATGGAAGTAAACAAATTCCTACTCCGAATATTGACCAGTTAGGTAAGGAGGGAATTGTTTTTTCAAATGGGTACGTCACTTCAACAGTTTGCAGTCCATCCCGTGCCGGACTTCTTACCGGAAAAAACCAGCTTAGATTTGGTTACAACAACAACCTTAGTCCCAGCCAGACAGGATTCGATCCGGAATATCAGGGCCTTCCGGTAACTGAAAAAACACTGGCAGATAAACTTAAGTCATTGGGCTATGTTACCGGTCTCACAGGCAAGTGGCACCTTGGTG